>JBIIGH010000002.1:0-31855 GCA_044236565.1 Algoriphagus sp.
CCAGAGTCAATGATGGCCACGAGTATGGGTTGCCCTTTTCTCTTTTTGATGAGTTCAGCATAGGCACGATCGATACTCATCCCGGGTACCGTATCTTGGATAGGATCCAAATGCGCCCAGCGGAGCATCTCCTTTTCAGTCAAAGGCCGGGTTCTTGCAACAGGGCTTAATGCCTTAGTAGGCCCCTGGGCCAAGACAGCGCCAGCAGTGCCTAGTAGACTGACTATTCCAATCAAAAGGAAGCGTGATGGGGTAATTTTCATATCGGGTAAAGGCGGGTTGCCAGGGGTTTATGTGTTTGCAAAATCTTATGAATCACCTGCGTGATTCTTGTTTTAGGGAATAAACTCCTGGATTGGAAAGGGAATAAAATTCCTTGAGAGCAGGCAATTCCTCAAGTAAGTCTTTGAATAGGCCATCCTTATCGAGGACCTGTTTCGGCTGTTGGCGTCGAATCATTTGGAATACCTGTGCTTTTTGCTGCAAGGTTTTTTCCTGCTTGAGGTAACTGATGGACATGTGGTAATTCAAAAACGGTCCATCCAAAGATTTATAGCGATAGGGAGAAGGGTCTTTTTCTAGAACCATCACGCCTGTTTGACTGGAGAGCGTATTTTCGTCTGCAGCTGCCACAAAATAAGAACTGTCCACAGCGATCCGATCATCCCAATAGTTCAATGTCCAAAGGGGCAAGACCAACACCAACCCAAAAAAGGCAGGCCGAATGAGAAGTGTCCAGCTGAAGTGAAGAAAAAACTGGCTGATAAAGTAGCTCAACCCAGGTAAAAATACGACGAGCTGGTAGGAGGCATTATTTTTTACAAGGAAAAATAGACCTGCAGAAAACAACAGCCAGATTACAATAAGCTGTCTTTGCTTTTGTTGGTTGATGGTGGCTCCACGAAAAAAGGAGCTGATTGCAAAACCAATCAAGGCGAGTACAATGGGTAAGGCCCCAGGTGCAAGCCAACTTAGGGAGGGCTGGTACGCATAGTTGAGGTAACTGAAAACAATCGGCCAAACTTGTAAGGCTTGTTCCAGTCCATCTTTCCAAAAGTAAAATACCAAAATGAGCAAGATGGGCAGGAAAAAGCCCATGATGGATAGAAAGAGTTGGCGTACCGTAAAGCTAGAGATCGCCAACCCAGTGAAGACTAGGAAGGGAAGGAAAAAAACAAAATTCCAATGGAAGCCAGTAGCTAGCCCCCCATAAATCCCAATGAGTAGCGTGGATTCACTGCTTTCCTTTTGGAGGACGGTATGTGAAAATAGCTGTCCAAAAGCCAACAGCAAAAAAGTACTACCCAGAAGCGTTGGGGATAAGTACATCAGGTCAAAGGAAAAATGAAACAGGGCCGCCATCACAATCGCCGGCAAATAGGTATTTTCATCAAATACACGGTACTTGATCAGGGTGCTGTTCCAGTAGTAAATCTGAAAAAAAACAAAAATTTTTCCGAGGAGGATGTAGGCAATTGGGCTTCTTCCAAAAAGGATGTGTAAGCCCGTGAAAACTCCGGCAGAGAGGGGGCCGGTATCATCAATCACATCGACATAAAGAAGGTATCCTTCACTCAAACGCTCCCCCAAGACCATCCACATCAAGGAAGGGGTCGTACTTGGAAATGAGAAAAAAACCCAAGAGATTACACTAAACAAGATGACATAGAGTAGAATACCAACTAGGCGAATGGGGTCGTTTACTCTGAAAAAACTGAACAAGGTGGATCGGGGGTATTTGGTTTTGACTCGAAATTAAAGCATGCCCAAGTATTTCGCTAAATTTGCATCATAAATACTTCAGATGGAAAGCAAAAGACAATTAAAATACGCAAAATTAATTCAAAAGGAGCTGGGGGACATTTTCCAAAAAGAGGCCAAGCACTTGGTAGGCTCCACCTTGGTGACCATCACTCGGGTCATGATGAGTCCTGATTTGGGATTTGCCAAAGCCTACCTCAGTTTTTTGTTGCCCAATCCAAAGACGCAATTTGATGCGATCAATGAACACAAAAAGGAAATTCGCCATGCCTTGGCAAAGCGAATCGGGAAGTCGGTACGCGTGATTCCTGAATTGGCGTTTTTCTCGGATGAGTCTGCCACCTATGCGCAGCACATGGATAAAGTGATTTCAGATTTACACATTCCCCCTGCTCCCGAAGAGGAGGAGGAAGAGGATTAACTATCGATCTACCCCGTGAACACAAGTTCTTTCATTGCAGGCAGGTATTTCCGAAGCAAGAAGAAGCAAAACTTCATCACTATCCTATCCCTGATCTCGATGGTAGGCGTAGCCATCAGCACCATGGCTTTGGTGGCAGTGATGTCCGTGTTCAATGGGCTAGAGGATCTTATCCGTGGACTTTTTTCAAGTTTTGACTCCGAGCTGCAAATAACGCCAGTTGCTGGGAAAAGTTTTGTGGCAACTGAGGATTGGTTAAATGCCATCCGAAAAGTGGAAGGGGTGGAGGTCATTACCGAAGTGATTGAAGACAATGCGCTCCTAGAATACCGAGGCAACCAACACATTGCCCGAGTCAAGGGAGTTTCTGACAATTACTTTGATCACGAGCGCTTTTCAAAGGGATATTTTTGGGGGGACACCACCTTGGGCACAGCGCTGCGACCTGGCGCTATCCTTGGCCGCGGGGTGGCTTTTGCGCTTTCTGTCAACTTAGACGATATCAATTCGGTGCTCCAAATCTATTACCCCAAAGCACCCAAATCTGCGGCTTCTCTAGACCCAAACCAACTCTATGCTGCAGGACAGGTAGAGCCACGAGGATTTTTCAGTATAGAGCAGGGTGTGGACAACGAATACATCCTTGTCCCGCTTGATTTTTTTAAGGACTTGCTGAACTATGGCCAAAAACGTACTGCCTTGGAGCTTAAGGTCGCTTCGGGGCATTCGATTTCAACAGTGCAGCAAGCAGTACAAGCGCATTTGGGAGCCGAATTCGCCGTAAAAAATGCCGATGAACAACATGCAACGCTGATTCGTACCGTGAAGCTGGAGAAGCTAGTGGTGTTTTTGACGCTCACCTTCATTCTGGCTTTGGCCTCTTTTAACATTTTCTTTTCCCTAAGTATGCTGGCGATTGAAAAGAAAAAGGACCTCGCAGTTTTGAAATCCATGGGGGCAAAGAATTCCTTGATCCGAAGAATATTCCTGAAGCAAGGGGCCTTGATCGCCTTCTCTGGTGCTTTTTTGGGCTTGATTTTGGGCCTACTTCTGGTAGGGGCTCAAGAAAAATTTGGGTTGATCTCCTTGGGGATAGCCTCTGGAGTAGTGGATGCCTATCCCGTTAGAATTCATTGGCCGGACTTGGGGTGGATTAGTTTGGCGGTGGTGACCATTACCCTGCTGGCATCCTGGCGGCCGGCATGGATTGCTGCTCAGGTAAATCCCATTGACGAGCTTTAATCCTTCGATTGGTTCTTTTTCAGGTACTCCGTTCCTTCTTTTTTCTTTTTTGTAGTAATATGGCGGTATGAATGAATCTAATTTCGATGTCGTTGTCGTAGGCTTAGGAGCGGTAGGGAGTGCCACCTTGTATCAGCTGAGCAAGCGAGGAATAAATTCCTTGGGAATAGATCAGTTTGAACCGCCACATACGCTGGGTTCGAGCCATGGAGAAACGCGCATTACCCGTCTGGCAGTGGGCGAAGGAGAAGAATATGTTGCCTTAGCCAAGCGTTCGCATGAGATTTGGGCAGAATTGGAAGCGATATCTGGGCAGAAGATCCGAACTAAAACCGGGGGAATTCTTTTAGATTCAGGCTTGGACCCCTGGTCCAAGCATGGTGTGGAAGGATTTTGGGAGCGTACCCTTCGCTATGCTCAAAATCAGGAAATTTCACATCGAGTTTTATCCCATCAAGAGTTTAAAGAAAGTTATCCACCCTTTCTGCTACCCCCTACAGGGAAAATTTATTGGGAAGAAGAGGCAGGTTACCTCTTCCCCGAAGTAGCGATCCAGACCCAGCTGGACCTTGCCCAAAAACAAGGTGCTACTGTGTGGACCTCATCCAAAGTAACAGCTATTCAAGCTCAGGGGGATTATTTTCAAATTCAAGTGGAGGGAAAAGAAATTCTAGCCAAACAGGTAGTGCTCTGTGCGGGGGGCTGGGTGAAAGATTTTTTACCATTCCCAACCCAAAAGAAATTGAAGATTTGCCGCCAAGTCTTGTACTGGATAGCGGTAGAGGAGGGATACTCCGATTGGCAGCAATACCCGATTTGGATGTGGGGCTATGGTCCTGCGCCAGAAGACTTTATTTATGGTTTTCCTTCGTTGGATGGGAAGAGCATCAAAATGGCCTCCGAATCCTTTGTGGAAGTAGCGCATCCGGATCAGTTGAACCGGGAAGTATCGGAGGAGGAACAGGAAATTTTTTGGAATACCAAGGTGGAGGGAAAATTGACTGGATTGAAAAAACAGTTTCTCAAGACGTCGGTCTGTTTCTACACGGTCACTGAAGATTCTCAATTTCTCATTGAAGCCATGGCTGGGGATCAAAATTTTCTCTGGGTGTCTGCCTGTTCGGGTCATGGATTCAAGCATTCCGCAGCTTTGGGGGAGGACTTGGTCAAAGGACTCGGGCATTGACGAGAGGAAAGGGATTCCTTTTCACTTTTGTAGTCAAATCCGCCCTGAAACCTGTATTTTTGTAGCCTGAATAGCTACCTATACCTATGGCAAAGCAACGAGGGACTGCACTAGAGCCCGAAGAAAAAAGAAGGATCAACAAGCAGAATCTAAGCAAGTTGAACCAGATTTTTACCTTTCTGATTCCCTACAAAGGGGCCTTCATTGCAGGACTAGTTTTTCTGTTGTTTTCCTCGCTCACCTTGTTGAGCTTTCCCTATGTAGCTGGCAAATTGATCGATACGGCTCAGGGATCGGTCTGGATTTTTTCAGATATCCACCACATTGCTTTATTGCTTCTAGGCATCTTGGCGGTTCAGAGCATCTTCTCTTTTTTTCGAGTTTGGCTATTTGCCTTGGTCTCAGAAAAAGCCATGCGCGACATTCGTCTCGCGGTCTATGGCCGGCTAGTGCGCCTCCCAGTCCCGTTTTTTGACAAGCGCCGAACAGGGGAGCTCATCAGCCGAATTACCTCAGACGTGAGTTTACTTCAGGACACCTTCTCGACGACGCTTGCAGAACTTTTTCGCCAACTAGTGACTTTGGTGGCGGGCGTTGCCTTTCTCTTGTTCAACACCCCCAAGCTGACTGTTTTCATGTTGGCGACCTTCCCCCTACTCGTGCTCATTGCTTTGGTTTTTGGGAAGTTTATCCGAAGGCTGTCTAAGAAAACTCAGGATGAGCTCGCCGCGGCCAATGTCATTGTAGAGGAGACGTTGCAGTCCATCAGCACGGTCAAATCTTTTGTAGGGGAAGCCTACGAGGTAAATCGCTACGGCAAAGGATTGGAAAAAGTAGTTCGTGTAGCACTTGCGGCAGCGAAATACCGAGGGGCATTCATTTCCTTTATCATTTTTGCCCTTTTTGGAGGGATCGTAGGCGTAATGTGGTATGGTGCTAGTCTGGTTGCTTCCGGGGAGATGAGCGTTGGAGAACTGGTTTCCTTTGTGCTCTACACCACCTTTATCGGAGGGTCCATTGCGGGATTGGGGGATATTTACAGCCAGCTGCAGAAGGCAATCGGGAGTTCTGAGCGTGTAGTAGAGCTATTGGCCGAGGAGGAAGAGGCAGGGACTGGAGCGCAGATGGCTGCGATTAAAGGAGCCATCGAATTTGATGGAGTAGGCTTTCATTACCCTACACGTACCGAGGTGGAGGTATTGAAGGGAGTCACATTTAAGATTCAATCTGGAGAGAAAGTTGCTTTGGTAGGGCCTTCAGGAGCTGGAAAATCAACCATTATTCATCTGCTGCTTCGTTTTTACGAGGTCGCGAAAGGCCAAATTCGTATTGATGGGGAGCCAATTACGCATTGGGACTTGGCTTCTTTGCGAAATAAAATAGGAATTGTTCCCCAAGAAGTACTCTTGTTTGGGGGGAGTATTCGAGAGAATATTGGCTATGCCAAGCCTACCGCTACTGAAGAAGAGATCATCCTTGCTGCAAAAAAAGCAAATGCTTGGCAGTTTATCTCCCAGTTTCCAGAGGGCTTGGACACCTTGGTGGGAGAGCGTGGGATCAAACTTTCTGGTGGGCAGCGGCAGCGGGTGGCCATTGCAAGGGCGATCCTAAAAGATCCGGCGATATTGATTTTGGATGAGGCAACGTCCTCCTTGGATGCAGAATCAGAGGCATTGGTACAAGAGGCGCTCAATGAATTGATGAAGGGCAGAACCACCCTTATCATTGCACATCGACTGGCAACGATCCGAAAGGTGGATCGAATCTATGTGTTGACGGAAGGCAAAATTGTGGAGCAGGGCAGCCATCAGGAGCTGATGCAAGACGCTGCTGGCATTTATGCGAATCTTGTTCGCCTGCAGTTTGCGGATTAAACCAGGTTGTGAGCCGTGATGGATTTGGTAAGTCCGAGGACTTTTTCCTTGAGGAGGGATGTGCCTGGAAATAGGGCTTTCATTTCTTGGGAATTAAGGAGCCGAATTTCAGCGATGTATTGACTTGCTTCAGCCGAGCTCCATTTTTTCAAGCGGCTGAGCTTTGTTTGGGTCAGGATAAAATGCAGGAAAGCTTTGGGGTAATACTGCGCAAAGGGCAAGGCATAATGTGCTTCGATTGGGAAATAGACATTGGGGGTTTGAATGAAATAACTTTTCCCCACACGGCGAATCTGTGAGGCCATCTTTTGTTGCTGCTCGAGCGTGTACAAGTGCTCAATGACCGAGTTAGAAAAAACCAAATCAAAGTGCCCATTTTTAAATTCGCGCATATCCGTGGCATTCCCTTGAACTGCTTGAAGGGCAGGATGATTCGTTTCTTCAAGGTGAAGGTTGAGCAACGTAATCCGAAGGCCCGGGTGAGAAAGTAAGGAGCTGTGTTGCCAAAAATAAGCCGTACCTCCGACATCCAAAATTTCAATTTTTTCAACACCCGAAAAATGTGAAAAAAACAATTTTTCGAATTCCTGAAGCCTTTTTGCTCGAAATTTGTAACCTAAGGAGTTGGGATTGTCAGAAGATGCAAAAAAATTAAACAGGGAGGACATGTACTTTTTGTTCCTTGGAAGGTTAGAAATTTATCCAAAAGTAATAAGCCTTGAGAATTTCTTTCTTAATTTTACAAGGTTTCCTTCCGTAACTTCAATTTTGTCAGAATTTAGACAAAATGGCGATCTTCTATTTTTAGATTTTTATGAAGAGAAAATTTGATACGTATTTTCCCTGGTTGTTTACGATCAGTGATTTTTTTGCGGCCTTACTCTCATTGGCGGTAGCTAACTTTTTTTTACAGCGCTTTCATGTCTTGGGGGAAACTGATTTTTCTGCTTACCTGCCCTTATCACTCCTTTGGATTTTGATTTCCATTCTTCGGAAGGATTACAAGATTGGGCGGACTGACGAATATGACGCTACCTTAAGCAAGTTTTCTGTAACGCTCCTATGGTTTTTAGGTGCTACAGCGATCTTGTGGACCCCGCTTCAAGTTGGAAATTACCGTTGGATTCAAATAGGTGCCTTGGGAGCTACTCTTGGCCTTTTGATGGGCTTTTTCAGGGTTAGCGTACAGTTGATTCTTAAAAAATACCGAGCATTGGGGAATAACTTCCAGAATGCAATCATTGTAGGCAAGGGCACAACTAGTCCAAAATTGGTGGATGTCCTTCGGATTCGTAAGGACTTTGGGATCAATTTTTTGGGGTACTTTGACGATCAATCCGATTGCGATCAAACCCGAGGAGGAATTGGGGACTTATTTGAGATTGCTCCAAAGATGAATCTTGATTTGATTTACATCCATGAAAAATTGGATGCCAGCCAAGTAAAGCGTGTGATTGACTTTGCGGATGAGCATTACATCAAGGTCAAGATGATTCCCGGAAAGAGTCTTCAATTGGAAAAAAGTTTATCCTTCTCTCGCTATGGAGATTTCTTTGTCATCAATGTCAATGAAACTCCCCTGGATCATCCTTTGAATAGCTTTGCAAAGCGGGTTTTTGACCTAGCATTTGCCAGCTTTGTTACCGTATTTATCCTTTCCTGGCTTATTCCATTGGTGGGATTATTGATCAAACTGGAATCCAGAGGGCCTGTATTTTTTATCCAAGAGCGGAATGGACTCAACAACAAGGTATTTAATTGTTTGAAGTTCCGTTCCATGACGCCAAACGATTATGCCGACTCACATCAGGCGATAAAGGATGATCCACGTGTGACACGGATTGGGGCTTTTCTTCGGAACACTTCTTTGGATGAGATGCCACAGTTTTTGAATGTGCTGATGGGAAGTATGTCGATTGTAGGTCCTAGACCGCATACTTTGCCGATGAACGATACGTTTAGAACCCAAATTGAACGCTACAATTCCCGGCATAAAATTAAGCCAGGGATTACAGGCTTGGCTCAGGTGAGGGGTTACCGAGGAGAAATCGAAAATTCCTTCCAAATACGATCCAGAGTGCGGTTAGATTATTTCTATATCAACAATTGGACTTTTCTTCTAGACATGGAGATCATGGTCAAAACCGTTTACGAGTTGTTATTCAATCGTGAAAATGCCTATTGATTTGGCGTTTACTTGCCGCTACTGTCATTCAACTCAGGGAACAAATTTTTTAGCAACAGAGCGCATGCTCGGACTCGGAGGGGAGTTTAACTACACCTCTTGCACTTCTTGTGGCTCAATCCAACTTTCGGCTATTCCCGAAGATTTGGGGCCCTACTATCCTAGCGAGTATTATTCCTTCAGCTCCCTTCAGCCTTCTGGCCTACTTCGAAACCTGCTCAAAAAGATTCGGATTCAAGCGTATTTCGCGACTGGATTGAAACTCTTTTTACCACCTTTTGGGGGACATTGGCTCAAGAAACTCAGTCCTCGAGTGACCGAGCGCATTGCAGATGTAGGCTGCGGCAATGGGCAACTTTTGTATGAACTGCATGTTTCTGGATTTGAGAATCTGCATGGGTTTGACCCCTTTTTGGAGAAGAGCAGCCAGTTAGGCAGGGGCCTTACGCTATGGAATAAAGAATTTGGCCAAAGCGACCTTTGCTTTGATGTCGTCATGTTGCATCATTCTTTTGAACACATGGCAGACCCTGAACAGGTATTAAAAACCTGCTTTGATCGATTAAATCCAGGGGGAAGGCTATTAGTACGTTGTCCTGTGGCGGATGCAGCAGTTTGGAAAGAAAAGCAATCGCTATGGGTTCAGCTGGATGCACCTAGGCACTTGACGATACCTAGCACCCAAGGCTTCGTTGCTGCGGCCCAACGCGCTGGCTTTGAAGTTCAAGAAATTGTTTTTGACTCCACTGCCTTCCAATTCTGGGGCACAGCAGGCTATGAGCAGGGAGAGAAGCTGGATAGGAGAAAAGTTAGCGCCTTGTTTTCTGAAAAGCAGCTGGTAGAATGGGAGCAAAAAGCAATTCAATACAATCAAGAAGGTATTGGAGACCAGGCTTGTTTCTTTTGTATCAAGCCTGGAAAAAAAGTGAAGTCATGAAAGGAATGGGCAAGTACTTCATCGGCCTCCTTCCTCCGCCAGCACTAGAAACCAGCCTTCACCAAGTTAAAGCAGATTTAAAAACACATTTTCAAGTCAAATACGCACTCCAATCCCCTGCTCATCTCACCTTGAAAATGCCTTTTCGGTATAAGGAGGCCAAAGAACAGGAGCTAGTAATTCGTTTCACTAGTTTGCTAGAGGAGCAGCCATCATTCACCCTCCAGCTCAAGGGGATAGGACAGTTCGGAAGGAGAAATATCCACCACCAGCTTGTACACTCCAGCCCCCTGCTCGAACTCCAAACCAAATTGCGAGGGTTTTGTAAACGATACTTGCATCTAGTGGAGGAGCTGAGTGACCGAAATTTTCAACCGCATATTACCTTGGCTTACAAAGACTTGAAGGAGGTCCATTTTGAAGAGGTGCTTGCATTTGCAAAAAAAAATGCGGTACAGGCTCAATTTTTGGTGGATAGGGCTTATTTATTAAAAAATGTGGAGGGCCGATGGAAGGTGGTCGCTCCCCTTATTTTTGGTAAATCCGCAGAAAATCCGATTTCTAATCCAAAAGATGGAATTTAGTAGCAGCGAATCTTTCAGATGATCAAACAATTTACCCTGAATTGAGGATTTAACTACACACGATACCTCCATGAAAAAAGCGCTAGTAGTTGGTTCGGGCATTGCCGGCATAGCATCCTCCATAAGATTGGCGGTGAAAGGCTATGATGTAGAGGTATTTGAAGCCAATGCCTATCCCGGCGGCAAGCTTTCTGCCATTGAAGGAAATGGCTATCGTTTTGATGCTGGCCCCTCCTTATTTACGTTGCCAGAGCAAGTCGAAGAATTGTTTCTTCTGGCAGGAAAGAACCCGGCCGACCATTTTGAATACGAGCGCTTGGAGGTGGTGTGTCATTATTTTTGGGAAGATGGCAAAAAAGTTAAAGCCTGGGCAGATTCCGATCGCTTTGCAACTGAAGTAGCGGCGGAACTAGGGGTTTCAGAACAGGGGATCAAGGAGGTATTGAAGCGTTCTGCTTTTATGTATGCGCATCTCTCCCCCCTATTTATGCACCGCTCCTTGCACAAGTTGGGAACCTGGCTTGGTCCACAGGCGCTCAAGGCGTATTTGAACTTGGGAAAACTGGGGCTTTTCTCCACCATGAACGCCTTCAATAAGCGCTTTTTAAAAGATCCCAAGCTGGTGCAGCTCTTCAACCGCTATGCCACCTACAACGGTTCGGACCCCTACCAGACTCCGGCAACCTTGACCATTATTCCTCACCTGGAGTTTAATCTAGGCGCCTATTTTCCGAAGCAAGGCATGCACGACATCTCCATGAGCTTGTACAAGCTGGCCTTGTCCTTGGGTGTTCGCTACCATTTCAATTCACCGGTAGAAGAAATTCTCGTTGAGAATCAACGGGCCTGCGGACTTCGAGTTCAGGGTAAAGAAGTTAGCGGAGATCTTGTGGTGAACAACATGGACATGGTGAATGCTTACAAGACCATTCTCAAAAAACAAGTTCAGCCCAAAAAACTGTTGGATCAGCCGAAGTCAAGTTCAGCGCTCATCTTCTATTGGGGAATAAGGCAGGTATTTGAGGAAGTGGGCATGCATAATATCTTTTTCTCAGCCGATTACGAGCAGGAGTTTGAACACATTTTTAGAAAAGGAACCATTTATGAGGATCCGACGGTGTACATCAATTGTACGGCTGTCAGTAAGCCAGACGATGCTCCTGTAGGCTCGATGAATTGGTTTACGATGATCAATGTGCCCAACAACCAAGGCCAAGATTGGGATCAGCTGATTGCCAAGGCGAGAAAAGATATCCTGGCGAAGCTGAGTCGTCTCTTGCATGCAGATATTGAACAATTGATCGAATTCGAGGAAATTTTAGACCCAAGAACGATCGAATCCAAAACCTCTTCTGCACAAGGAGCCTTGTATGGCAATAGTTCGAATACCAAGTTTGCTGCGTTTTTGCGACATCCCAACTTTTCTAGCCAACTAAAGAACTTATACTTCTGTGGAGGATCCGTGCATCCTGGGGGAGGGATTCCTTTGGCATTGCTTTCAGCAAAAATTATGTCCGAGGACATTCCCGACCTAAAAAAATAACCCTGGATCAAAAAAATAGGATTATCCGCATTTATGCCAGTGGATTAATAGGGATTTTTAACACTGCGGATAATCGTTCACAGACCATAGGCCACGGCCCACAGGCAGACCACGGTCGACAGCCCACTTAATTGATTTTCAAACCTTATTTTATTTGGGAATTAGTGAAAAATCGGATAATCATAAAAAAAGCGGCACATCAAAAGAGGCCGCTTTTTTAATTTTAGGAAGGGAGTATTAAAGCACTCGCTCGTATTGGTTGAAGAAGAAGCTACCTTCAATGGCTGCATTTTCATCTGAGTCAGAACCGTGAACGGCATTGGCTTCAATGGATTTAGCGAAGATTTTACGGATAGTTCCCTCCGCTGCATTTGCAGGATTGGTAGCGCCAATTAGGTTACGGAAATCTTCTACTGCATTATCTTTTTCTAGAATAGCAGCGATAATCGCTCCAGAAGACATGTAGTTGCAAAGGTCCTTGTAGAAAGGTCTTTCGCTGTGTACCTCATAAAATTTTCCAGCCAATGCTGGGCTAAGTCGGGTAGCTTTTAAAGCAACGATTTTAAAACCTGCTTCTTCAATCATTTTTAAGATTGCACCTGAGTTGCCCGCTTCGAAAGCATCTGGCTTAATCATGGTGAATGTTCTGTTTGCTGCCATGGGATTTGGAGTTTCATTGGTTTATTTCGGCTGCAAAATTAGCGCTTTTTGATTTATAATTTATTAGAAGCTTTAGAATTCTCTGTTAGGTGCTTCAGTATCAGTAAATTTCATGCTTTGGGAATTGTCTAAAATTTACTGACCTTTGCTGCCTCCGGAGCCAAAAGTGCAGCTGAATCAAATTAATGGAAGCTTTAGGTACGCTTATTCAAAAACTTTCCTCACCTAGGAAAATCGTCATTACCACTCATGTGAAGCCTGATGCAGATGCATTGGGGTCTTCTTTGGGTCTATCCAACTACCTAATCAAGAAAGGGCACGAGGTTACGGTCATTACCCCCTCTGACTATCCTTATTTTTTGACCTGGATGAAAGGCAATGATCAAGTCCTGGACTTCTCCAAGGAAGGAGACCACAAGAAAGCCTTAGGGAAGTTGGGAAATGCGGAGTTGATCTTTTGTCTTGATTTCTCTGTTCTGAACCGGGTCAATGAATTGGGAGAATTGATTCGTCAGTCCAAGGCCTTTGTAGTGAATATCGATCACCACCAGGATCCAGAAGATTTTGCACAATTTAGGCTGTGGAGCACCGCAGCAGCAGCGACTTGTGAGTTAGTGTATGAATTGATTGTGGAGCTTGGAGACAAAAACCTGATTGATAAGCACATTGCAGCTTGTCTCTATGCGGGGATCATGACCGATACGGGAGGATTTCGTCATCCCAATACCACCAAAAATGTCCACTTGGTAGTGGCAGAATTATTAGAAGCCGGTGCAGATGCCACAGCGATTGCCAACCTGATTTACGACTCCAATTCCTTAAATAGGCTGAAATTCATCGGATTTGCCATCACAAAACGCTTGGTAGTCCGGGAAGATTTGCAGTTGGCCTACTTTGTGATCAGTAAAAAAGATCTTAAAAAATATCAAAGCCAGACGGGAGACACCGAAGGTTTGGTGAATTATGCCTTATCTTTGGATGGAGTGAAGTTGGCTGCTTTATTTTCTGAACGAGAAGATGGCGTTAAGATCTCCTTCCGTTCGAGTGTTGATGTGGCGGTGAATAAGTTTGCAGCCGCTCATTTTGGCGGAGGAGGCCATAAAAATGCAGCTGGAGGCAAATCTTCCTTGAGCCTGAAAAAAACAGTTACACGATTTGAGTCCCTTGTTCAAGAGTACCAAGAAGACCTTTTTCATTCCAAAGAAGTACCTACGCTATAACCACAATCTTAAATATTTGAAATTCACCTATCCTTTTATGAAAAATTACAAATCCCTTGTTTTCATTTTTGCCCTAATCATCGGGTTAGGCACGCTTTCTTCTTGCAAAAAAACTAAAGTAACGGAGAAAGACGCCATTGAATTTACCTACATCAAAGAAGGCAAGGATAAGCCTGCAAATGGTGAATTTCTATTGTATAATCTTGAGATTTTGACTCAGGCTGACTCAGTTATCTACAGCACCTTGACGCAACCTTTTCCAGGCTATTTGATGGCCAATGACACCATCAAAGCTCAAAATGGCATGGATGAGATCTTCTTGGCACTTAGAAAAGGCGATTCCATCACTTTCGAGGCAGCGGCCAAGATTATTTTCAGTGGCAACCAACCTGCTCCAATTAAAGAGGATGATCTTATCAAAGTTCGATTGGGAGCGTATGATGTAAAAACCGAAGCAGACATGCAGGCTTTCTACGAAGAGGCAATGCAAAAAGAGCAGGAAAAGGCAGCCGAGCGTGCCAAGACCCTTTTGGTAGAAGAAGCAAAAACGATTGAAGCTTACCTTACTAAGAACAACTTGAAGGCACAAAAAACTGAAAGTGGCCTTTACTATGTGATTGAAAAGGAAGGAACTGGCGAGGCGACTACTCCAGGAACTACCTTGTCTGTGAACTATGCAGGTTACCTTATCAACGGTACCTTATTTGATACTTCCTACCCAGATCTTGCCAAAGCAAACAACATGTTTAGCGAGGAGCGTCCATACGAACCGCTACCAGTTAATGTAGGCATGGGTCAAGTAATACCAGGATGGGACGAGGGCTTGATGCTGTTGAAGAAAGGATCTAAAGCTAAATTGATTATCCCTTCTCCACTTGGCTATGGAGAAAGTGGCGCAGGAGCAATGATCCCTGCCAACTCTATCCTTGTGTTTGACGTAGAAGTAACCGACGTTCAGAAATAAGGCGTAAAATTTTAAATCAAATCACCCAGAACCTATGAAATCCAGACTATTTGCTGCTTTGGCTTTGATTTTCGGAGCGTTTTCCTTGATTTCTTGTGTCGATGCCGATCAAACTCAAGAGGTAATCTTGGAGCGAGATAAGCAAGCCATTGAGAAGTTTCTTCAGGAAAACCCTATTCCGAGTGTAAAGGAATACAGCGAGCCGATTGAAGGATTTTACATGTTCTGGCAAGTTTCAACTAAACCAGAGCGGAATAATTTATTGCGCGGAGATACGGTTTCTGTGAATTACACTGGAAAAACGCTTGACAAGAAAATCTTCGATTCTTCCATTGAACAGGTAGCACGGGATAATGGGATTTTCAGTGCTGGAAGAAAATACCAGCCACTTCGTTATGCCGTAGGCTATGGATTAACTATTTCTGGATTTGAATTTGCGATCTCCATGATGCATCCAGGCGAAAAGGCTACTGTTATTTTCCCCTCTCGTCTTGGGTATGGAACTCAAGCAAGTGGTGGGATACCGGCAAATTCTCCATTGATCTTTGAACTTGACCTGGTACAGGTCAAAAAAGGCCCGAATCTAAATCCATGATGCGTTCCATTATTTTATTCTTAGTTCTTGCTTCTGTTGGTTTCAGTGCTTGCGAGACCACTAATCCATTCAATCAGGGGCCTGCCTATGATTTTGAAGGAAATCTTGCCACAGATCGTAAGAAAATTGCAGCTTACTTGGATACGGCCAAGATAGACAGCGTCTACCGAATCCATGATCCAAGCGGGGTGGTGGTCATTGTTCAAGAAGAAGGCAAAGGTTCCCGTCCAACCAACAACACCGTAGTCTACACCGATTACATTGGAAAGTTGATGACCACTGGAACAGTGTTTGACACTTCCTATGAGGCAGTGGCTCGACTCAAAAACATATTTGTGGAGGGTAGGGTCTATGCCCCACTTAGTTTTGTAGTGGGAGGTGCCACCGTAATTACAGGTTGGGATATTGGATTCAAACGACTCCGGCCTGCCTCCAAGGCAACGATCATTATTCCTTCGCCTTATGGCTACAGCAACCAGAAAAACAACGACAAAATCCCAGAGAATTCGGTCTTGATTTTCCAAGTGGATTTCTTAGGAATCGATTGATAAAGGGGCGCTGAGCCCCTTTTTTTGTTTAGGCACTTAGCTACCTTTTTTCGAGGGCTAAGCCACCGTTGGCTTCAAAATTCTTTCTAACTTGTCCCTGCAATGCCCCATAGTGAAGGAAGTGATTTTTGAAGGAAAGAATGCGGGCGAACTTGTCAGAACCAACTAACCCAAATGACTTACTTTTTATGAAAATTGGAATCATCCGAGAAGGGAAAATCCCAGCGGATCAACGCACGCCTTTTACCCCAGAGATTCTTCATGAAATTCAAAAAAGGGTTGGGGATGGCTTGTCCATTTGTGTGGAAACTAGCGCTTTTCGCTGCTACACAGATGAGGAATACCAAGAGCAAGGGATTGAGGTGGTCAGCGACCTATCCAAAGCGGACGTACTATTTGGGGTGAAGGAAGTACCAATTGACCAATTGATTCCCGGAAAGACCTACTTTTTCTTTTCGCATACAATCAAGAAGCAACCACGAAATAAATCCTTACTGCAAGCCATCTTGGCCAAGTCCATCCGCTTGATAGACTATGAGCTATTGAAAAATCCACAGGGGGAACGGGTAGTTGCCTTTGGGCGATGGGCGGGTGTTGTGGGTGCCTACAATGCGTTTTGGACCTATGGAAAGAAGACAGGTCTTTATGAATTACGAAGAGCTTCAGCTTGTAAGGATCTGGAAGATCTAAAAGTAGAGTTGAGGAAGGTGACCCTTCCTCCAATCAAAATTATAGTAACTGGTAGCGGCAGAGTAGGTAAAGGGGTTTTAGAAATCTTAGCGATTTTGGGGGTTCGAGAAGTGGAGCCTCAGGAATTTCTGACAGATGACTTTGAAGAAGCAGTGTTTACTTGCCTTTCCACAGCCGATTATTTGCGAAGAAAATCCGATGGGGGGTATGAGCGAACCCATTTTTATGCCAATCCTGAAGCCTATGAAAGCCAATTTTTACCGTTTGCACAGGCAGGGGAAATTTTAATTGCCGCAGCCTACTGGGATCCTAAAGCTCCTCGGCTATTTGAGCGAGAGGCCATCCGATCCCCTAAGTTTTCAATTTCAGTAATTGCGGACATTACCTGTGATATAGATGGATCGGTCCCTACCACGCGTCGCGCATCCACCATTTTGGATCCTGTCTATGATGTGGACCGAGACAGCATGCAGGAGCTCCCTCCTTTTGGAAAGCAGCACAGCATCTCCGTGATGGCCATCGATAACTTGCCTTGTGAACTCCCCAGGGAATCTTCCTCAGAATTTGCCCGACAGCTTCGGGAATGGGTTGTCCCAGAATTGGGGAAAGACATTTCGCCAATTTTGGAAAAGGCCACCATTGCCCGTGACGGAGATTTAACCTTGGAATTCATGTACTTGAGTGATTACGTAAGTGATGCTCCTTGATCTTTAGTAAATGAAACTAAATCGTTACTTAGAATCTACGGTACTTAAGCCCACTGTCACGGAGAGAGAAATTGATCTTTTGCTTGAAGAGGCGATTGAAGCCCAATATATTGGGGTATGTGTACCTCCTTTCTGGGTCAAGAAAGCAAAACGAGAGCTTCAGCATCAGGACATACAGGTAGTCACTGTGATTGGGTTTCCTTTTGGGTTTGAGACTACTGAAACAAAGGTGGCAGAAGCGAAGACTGCGATTCAAAACGGAGCTGATGAGTTGGATGTGGTCTGGTCCCAAACAGCCTTCCATTCGGGGATGTCCTGGCCCAAAATAGAATTAGCCCAATTGGCCAAGGTTTGTCATGAATCGGAAAGGATCCTGAAAGTGATTATTGAAACCGCGTACTTGAGTCCTGCACAAATCCGAGAAGCGTGTTTGATCTGTCAGGATGCAGGAGCAGATTTTGTCAAAACTTCTACTGGATATGCCCCTTATGGAGCCAGGGTGGAGGACATTAGTTTGATGCGGGAAGTATTGCCTTCTACGGTTGGCATCAAAGCCAGTGGAGGAATAAAAACCCTTGAGCTGGCCTTGGCTTTGATTCAAGCTGGAGCCGATCGCTTAGGCACAAGCACTGCCAAATCCTTGATGGATGAATGGAAAACCAAAAATGCTTAATCTGTGGTAAAGTAGATCAGCAGAAAGGGAATGATGAAGAAGGTGAGCAGGATATAGGCAAATCCGACTACGCGGTATTTTACGGACATTTTCCCCATGTAATTGGAAAGCCAAACTGGAATATTTCGAATGCTCGCAATGGGCAAAAATATTAGCGCTCCTAAACTATTGAATAGCACGTGGACTAAGGCCAAGGCAATGGCGGCCTCGGGCTTGTAGATAGAAGCGATCACTGCGGTCATGGTTGTGCCGATATTTGCCCCGATGATAAAGGGGAAAACCTTTGCTAGCGTCACTTTTTTGCTAGCCACCAAGGGCACCACCAAAGAAGTAGTTACAGTACTGGATTGAACAGCAGCAGTAAAGAATAGTCCATAAAAAAAGGCAAGCCCTGTTTTTTGGAAAATGACTTTGTTGATATCCTGAAATGTGTTTTTGATGAAAGACTTGTACATGGCAGTTGACAAGACTTTGATTGCAAAAAACACAAGGATAACCGATAAAATCATGGACACCACAGGTTGGTTGATCTGGGCAACTACCCATTCTGTCCAGGTACGTGTAAACATTCTGTTGTAGACAATCGGACCTTCAAAAGAATTGTCTGAGGCAAACCAGTTCGCGATATAACTTGCAGTATTGGAAAGAAATCCAAAGTAAATTTCAAGGGGGAAAAGTAAGATTACGGTAAAAATGTTGAAAAAATCGTGGGAAATTCCTGCGGACAAGGCCCGTCGAAATTGCTTTTTATCCATTAAATAGGATAGGGACACCAGGGTGGAGGTAAGCGTAGTGCCAATGTTAGCGCCCAGAACGATAGGCACCGCTTGCTGTAGCGTCAGGTTGCCTGAAGCTACGATGGCCACCAAGCTGGCTGTCACCGTAGAGCTACTCTGTATAAGTGCTGTAACAAGTAATCCAATAAATAAGCTGATAAACGGATTTTTAGTAGCATTGAGAATATCTAATGCAATTCCCCCATTGATATTTCCAACGCCAACTGTCAAGAGATCAATAGCAAAAATGAATAAAAGCAAGGCTAGGATTACCTGCAGATATTGAAAAAAATTACTTTTAGTAGGACTTTCCTGTTTCTCCAACTTTTCCATTTCTTAGTGATGCTGTCAAATTAAATGGATTTCCAATTGTGCATCTTCATATCCTACACTTCAGCTAGGATGAATTACAAAAATTGACTTTTTTTCCCTAAAATCAATTTAGGATTTCGTTTAAGGCCATTGTTTTTCTTTCTTTTAACAATTTAATAATAAATGTTGCGGAATATCTTATCTATTTTTGAAGCCAAGACCCACTCTCCCCTAGCATGGCAAAGAAAAAGCCGATTGATCAAAACATAAATCAAGAATCGCTTTCAAAAAAAACCTTATGGATTTTTGATTTAGCCAAGGCTGAACGCCCTTATTTAATTCTCCTTGCTATCCTGATTTCTATTGCAGGATTTATTACAGAATACACCTATGCGGCCATGTGGTTTGGATTTGCACTCGCTGCCTATTCGGCCATTGCCAATGACAGTATCCAGACCATAGGAACCTTTATTGTTTCCAATCAAAAGACCAAATGGTACTGGTTGTGGCTGTTTATCGGATTGATTTGGGTGGTCACGATTACCTACAGTTGGTTTGTTTTCGAGGGGGATGTTTCATTCCAATTGCTCAGTACCCCAGGATTAGAAAAAGCACCCGAAAGTTTTGTCTTTCTACAGCTGGCAGCCCCAATCGTCTTGCTAATCATGACCCGAATGAGGTGGCCTGTATCTACCACCTTTTTGTTGCTCAATGTATTTACGTACAAGGCAGGAACGATCGTATCGGTGATGAGTAAAAGTTTTTACGGCTATGTTTTGGCCTTTGCCTTAGCGATCCTTGTTTGGTTTATTTTAGAGCGATTTGTAAAAAATTACCTCAAAGGGGAGGCAAAACCCTACTGGATGGTCTTGCAATGGATTACTTCAGGAACACTTTGGGCAATTTGGATTATGCAGGATGCGGCAAATATTGCTGTGTTTCTACCCCGCCAGTTGAATGTGGTTGAATTTGTAGTGTACACTGGAGTTGTATTTTTTGGTTTAGGTATGATCTTTTTCTTGAAAGGGGATAAAATCCAAGACATCATCAATGAGAAAACAAATGTTGCTGACGTCCGTGCTGCTACCTTGGTGGATTTGGTCTACGCGGTGATTTTGTTCTACTTCAAAATGTACAACAACGTACCGATGAGTACCACTTGGGTATTTATAGGTCTTTTGGCAGGACGAGAGTTTGCGATTGCATTGGGCAAGCATGGAAAAGCGAAAAGTAGAGGTGCTTGGCTAGAACGTGCCTTCCGATTGGCCAAAAAAGACATGTGGAAAGCCCTTGCTGGCTTGGTGGTGTCACTAATTTTGGCGATGGTGATCAACAAAGGGGTTCGCGAAGAAATTTTCGCAGTATTTTTTTGAGCCAGTAATTTTGGAGCTCTACAGCCACGAGTACTTCATGAATGAAGCCTTCAAGCAAGCAAAGATTGCTTTTGAAGAAGGAGAAGTACCTGTGGGCGCAGTGGTCGTCGCAAAAAATAAAGTCATCGCTCGAGCTTACAACCAAACTGAAAAATTGACTGATGTGACGGCTCATGCAGAAGTATTGGCGCTTACAGCTGCTGCCAATTATCTGGGGGCAAAATACCTCAACGAATGCCGGCTATACGTCACGCTAGAGCCCTGCCCCATGTGTGCAGGGGCGCTCTATTGGGCACAGCTTGGGGAGCTTTACCTTGGAGCCAAGGACCCCAAACGTGGCTTTAGGCAGTGTAACCCCTCCATGCTTCATCCCAAGACCAAAGTGACTGAAGGCCTGATGGAGAAGGAATCCGAACAACTCCTCCTTGATTTTTTTCAAGGTTTGCGAAAAAAGTCTTTTTGAAAGTCGAGAACTTTTTGTGAAAAAAGGGGGTTTAATGAGCACAATACCAAATAAAGTATAACTACATTTATCACTAACCTTTTTATTTATGGCTTTTCAACTCCCTTCTCTACCTTACGCTCTTGATGCCCTTGAGCCCCATATCGATGCACGAACCATGGAAATCCACCATGGGAAGCACCACAATGCCTATGTAACCAATCTCAATGCTGCTATCGCAGGAACAGAGTTGGAAGGCAAATCCTTGGAAGAATTGATGAAAGTGGCCGGTTCAAATGCTGCCGTAAGAAATAACGGGGGTGGACATTGGAACCATAGCCTTTTCTGGCAAATCCTATCTCCAACTGGTGGAGGCCTTCCTACTGGAGAGCTTGCTGCAGCTATCGATGCCAAATTTGGTTCATTTGATGCCTTCAAAGAAGCATTTAACAAGGCTGGAGCGACTCGCTTTGGCTCAGGCTGGGCTTGGCTTTGTGTAGACACCAAAAAAGAACTTTGCGTGTGCTCCTCTCCCAATCAAGACAATCCCCTCATGGATGTGTCAGATTGCCCAGGGACCCCTATCCTAGGTCTGGATGTATGGGAGCATGCCTACTACCTACACTACCAAAACCGTCGCCCAGATTACATCGCGGCCTTCTGGAACCTGATCAACTGGGAGGAAGTAAGCAAGCGATTTGCTGCTGCGAAGTAAACTTCAGTTGAAAGTTGATTTTACAAAATCCCGAGCAGTTCGTTCGGGATTTTTTTGTTCCATTTTGGATAAATAGCTGTCCGAAAATGATACAGTAAATTTTATTAGGCAGAAAAAAAGCCTATTTGCTGCATTTTTAAACTCATTTTTAGCTTTGGCACATCCTTTTCTTAGTTTTTTGCATCTAGTAGAAGACTAAACCAACCAGTTGCTTCATGAAGACCCGTCACTTTTTATTCTTAGCCATCTTTATCTACCTGTTAGGAATCAGTACCCTTGCCGCTCAATCCAACCCGCCGACCCTGTTGCGCGGAACCATTACCAACCAAAAAGGGGAGCCTGTGGCCTTTGCCAATGTGGCGGTACTTTCTACGGATAGCGTGCTTGTTGAAGGAGCTGTCTCCGACGAAGCAGGGAGCTTTTCCATTTCTTCCACGAAGTCGGCTCAGGTTAAGCTTGTAATTTCTTCTTTAGGGTATAAAACCTACACTTCCGAAATCTTTGAGCTAAAGCAGAGTCTAGTGAAAGATTTTGGAAAGCTCCTACTCGAAGATGAACTCACCGGCCTAGAGGAGGTCACTGTCAAGGCGACTCGTCCACAAATCATCATCGAGCCCGATAAGACCATCGTCAATGTGGAAGGAACCGTCATGGCAGAAGGGGCCAACGCCCTCGATGTGCTGGGAAGATCTCCTGGGGTTTTTATCACTTCGGATGGGAGCATCAACTTGAATGGGAGAACAGGCGTGACGGTGATGATTAACGATCGGCCCATGTACATGAGTGCAGCCGACTTGACCAGCTTTTTACGTTCCATGTCCGCGGACAACATTAAAAGTATCGAAGTGATCACAAGCCCCTCCGCACGCTTTGATGCCGAGGGTGCCGCTGGGGTGATCAACATTCAGCTCAAGAAAAACACAGTAGATGGTGTTTTTGGAAATGTGATGCTAGGAGGCCAATACAATGGAAAAGCCGCTCCCAATTCTGGGGTCACACTCAACGTTAAAAAAGGAAAGTGGACGAGCAATGGAACAATAAACTACAATGAATACGTAGAGATTAATGATTTGGAAATCGGAAGGAATTTTGCTTTAGAAAGTGGGACTTCCACCTTTCTTCAAGAATCTCGAATTACCGAACGTAGCCGTACCCCATCCTTTACAGGGGCTGCAAACTATGAATTACGACCCAATCAGAATTTGGGGATCAATGTCCAGGCTTCCTCGACCTCAAGCAATGGGATTAATGATTCGGGTACCTCCATCTCCAACCCCGGACAACTCAATACGACAAGCTTCAGCTCAATCAATGATTCTGGAGACCAGACAAGTAGGCTCTTTACCAACTTACACTATGACGCAAAGTTGGATACGCTTGGGGGAAAGATTTCCGCTGACCTAGACTTTACGGTGATGGAATTGGCTAGCGATGCCTTACTGAAAAATTCCTATTCGAATGGATTGATTCCACCAACCCAGACTACCGATCGCGTATTGACCCTAAATGACATGTACTACACCATCTTGACATCCAAGGTGGACTGGATCAAACCCCTGAAAGGAGGAAAGGTACTGGAGGCAGGCCTAAAGGGGAGCTGGGTAGAATCAGACAATAACCTAGACCTAAGCCGAGGCATTGGCGATGGGCAGCTGCAACCCGACCCCAACTCCAATCGGTTTATCTACCAAGAAAATGTATTGGCAGCCTATACTTCGTTGAAGGGAGATTTTTCCCCAAAGCTATCCTATCAGGCGGGTTTGCGGATGGAAAATTCCGACGTTACAGGAACTTCCAAGACCCTCAACCAAGTCAACAATCAAAAATATACCAACCTTTTCCCAAGCGTATTTTTGCAGCACAAGATCAGCGACAATTACCAAGTGGTCTACAACGTGAACCGACGGATTACGCGACCCAATTACCGTTTGCTCAATCCGTTTGTGTATTACATCGACCCCCTGACTACTGAAAAAGGAAATCCGAGCCTAAGACCTCAGTATTCCACGAATCTGGAGATGGACCATGTCATCAAAGGAGTGTATCAGTTTACCCTGGGCTACAGCGTTACCGAGGATGCATTTATGCAGGTCTTCGAGCAGGATGAGGAGGCGAGAAGTAGTACCCTCTTCACGGCAAATTTTGATAAAACCAAGAATTTCAATTTTCAAGGGGTGGTGCCTTTAGAATTGACAAAATGGTGGAACAGCTCCAACCTCGTTCAGGTAAACTACAATAAATTCAAATCGCTACTTGGGAAGGACGTATTGGATGTAAGTCAAGTATCCTATCTCCTAAGAACCCAGCATAACTTTAATCTGCCAAAAGGATTCAAGTTGGAGCTGGTAGGTATTTACCTGAGCCCTCAAATTTGGGGGCAAGGAGAAATTCAATCACTTGGATGGGTCGATGCTGGAATGACAAAATCATTGATGAAGGACAAACTTTCCTTATCCATCAATGGGGGGGACCTGTTCCGTACCAAATTGATTCGAGTCGCTATCGATTTTTCCGACATAGACACCCAAATTCGCCAATATCAGAATGATCAGAATGTGCGAATCACGCTTCGCTACAACTTCTCCAAAGGAGAAAGCTTCCGCGTAAACTCCAACTCCGGTAGTTCTGAGGAAAGAAGGCGATTAGATTAAGAGTAGTTTGTTGATGTGTACCTGCCCCCAGTAAAGCACGACTTGTTGGGGGCATTTTTTTTGAAGTGAAGCTCACATTTTTCCCCAAATCGATTTTTGTGATTATCCGCTTTTTTGATAGTTGTGGAAGAAAATAAGGCTTAAAGTTCAATTAAATCTGCTGTGGACCGTGGACTGCCGTCTGTGAACGATTATCCGCAATGGTCCTATCTCATTTTGAATCAAGGATAGGATTGCGGATAATCACATTGATTTTTTCGACCTTCGGAAATGCATTGTTGGGATATCCATACACATCGCGAGCGGCAACTCCATTCCATCCTCCAAGCGGGAGGGACCAAAATAGAGGCAGGTATTCCCGTTTCTGTAGGAATTCATCCTTGGGAGGTAGCGCCCAATTGGGAGGCTGCTTTTGAAAAAATCAAACAGGAAGCAACCCAGAATCCACGAGTCTTGGCGATTGGTGAAGCAGGTTTTGATCGGCTAAAGGGCACTGAAATTTCGCTGCAAAAAGCTGCTTTTTATGCACAAGCGAGCTTGGCTGCCCAGTTGGAAATCCCCCTGATTTTGCATTGTGTCAGGGGGCATGACCTGCTGATGGAATACCTGAAATCAACCAAAACCCCACCTACTATCCTCTGGCATGGCTGGAATCAAAAGCCTGAGTTGGCAAGGCAGCTGCTCCCTTTTCCCGTATTTTTTTCCTTTGGGATGCAGCTACTTCAGGCTGGCAGCAATGCTGCGCAATGGCTATCGGCATGTCCTTCCGATCGCGTATTTTTCGAAACCGATGATTCAGAACTGGAAATTGCTGCGATTTATCAAGCCGCTTCCCTAATTTTACAGCTTCCTGAGGCAGTGCTAGCGGAGCGCGTTATTGCCAACTGGAATGCCATTTCCAAAAGAAAGATTTCATGAATGAATTTGCCTGGCTGAGCCGGACCGAGTTGATCGTAGGGCGTGAAGGCCTTGAAAAATTAGCTTCCAAACATGTCCTCGTGGTAGGACTTGGAGGAGTAGGCTCCTTTGCGGCCGAGTTTATTGCCCGCTCTGGAATTGGCGAAATGACGATTATTGATGGAGACACAGTGGATATCTCCAATGTCAATCGACAGCTCCCGGCCACGCAGCTCAATGTGGGTCAAGCCAAGGCAGGTTGGATGGAGGAGCGCTTGCTGGCCATCAACCCCAAACTCAAGTTACAGGCGATCAAGAAATTTTTGGACCCTTCTCAGATGACTGAGCTTTTGGAAGCCAACCACTACGATTATGTAGTGGATTGCATCGATAGTTTCACTCCAAAAATGCACCTCATTGAGGGGGCTAAGAACCGTGGATTTCCTTTGGTGAGTTCCATGGGGGCAGGAGGAAAGGTAGATCCTACTCAAATCAAAGTAGTAGACTTTGAGGATACTCATCAGTGCAAGTTGGCGAAAATGCTGAGAAAGCGACTGAAAAGGAGAGCTATTGAAGGGGGGTTTAAAGCAGTTTTTTCCACCGAAGTAGTGATTAAAGAAAGCCTCATGCTCACCGACGGTAAAAACTTCAAAAAATCGGCCTACGGAACTATGTCTTTTCTCCCTGCAGCCTTTGGCTGTGCCTGCGCTGCCACGGTAGTCAACGATTTATTAGCTTCCTGATACCGGGTTAAAATGGTACAAGAAGATAAGTAGCCCTACAAATGCAGGTTTCTTTTGATCCTTGATTTCTAGGGTCACCTCTACTTCTGCCTTGATGGTGCCACGGAGGTTGCTGATGTTTTTAAGACCCGCCACCAAGCGTACTTCGCTGTCCACGGTGACGGCCTGGGCAAAGCGAAGGTTTTCGATCCCGTAATTAATCATCATTTTCAGGTTGTTGACCTGCACGATTTGTTCCCAAAGGTAGGGTACGATGCTCAGGGTCAAGTACCCATGGGCAATGGTATTCCCAAAAGCTCCTTCTGCTTTGGCGCGTACTGGGTCGGTATGAATCCACTGGTGGTCTAGGGTTGCCTCGGCAAAGCGATTGATCTGTTGCTGGGTGATCTGAAAATAGTCCGAGGCCCCGAGTTCTTTGCCTAAATAGGTTTCAAATTCTTCAAAGCTGCCAATAGCGATAGGGGACATAGGTGGGGAGGTTTAAGAGATAAAGAATTCGAAAATAGGAAAAAGTAGGGAAGCGAATTTTTCAATGGGTAAAAAAGTTTCATCTTCGTTCTTTAAAGTATCGCTAGCCAACTTTATTTTTCGCCAATGGCAAACTATGTACATGGTTTTGATCCAGAAGAGCAGCTTCGATTGCAAGCTCAGGCAGGGATTTTAGCTCCCATGGTGTACCGTGAGATTGACTTCAGTGGTTGCCAAAACCTTTTGGAAGTAGGCTCTGGAGTGGGGGCACAAACGCGGATACTTTTGGAAAGATTTCCACAGCTAAGGATTACCTGTGTAGATTCTTCTGCGGTTCAATTGGCTCAGGCGCGGATCAATTTGGCTTCTTTTGGGGATCGGGTGCGTTTTGTGGAGCAGGACGGCTGCAGTCTCAGCCTATCCGAAAGCTTTGATGCAGCATTTATCTGTTGGACTTTGGAGCATGTTTCTTCACCGATTCAACTTTTGCTTAAGCTCAAGGAACATCTTCAGCCAGGCGCTCGGGTTTACGTGACCGAAGTGTTTAATTCCAGTTTGTATACCTCACCTGGATTTCCCCATTTTCGACATTATTTTGACGTGATGAGCTCCTTTCAGCGTAAAATTGGAGGAAATCCTGATGTGGGGATTGAACTGGGCAATCTGCTAACGGAGGCTGGATTTGCTACTTGCACCACCCGCTTTGATGGATTTTACCTAGACCAGCGAAGTGGGGATTCTCGCAAAATCTTTACCGCTTACTGGATTGAATTACTTAAAAGCGCGGCTCCTGCACTCTTGGAATCAGGAGACTGTTCTTTTCAGGCACTAAAGTTGATGGAAGAAGATTTAGAAAAAATTGGCAATGACCAAAATGCCATTTTTTTCTACCAATTTGTACAAGCAAAAGCCACCCTTTAATTCGTACTGATGAAAGCGATTCGTTGGATTGGAAAATTAATCTGGAAGACTTCCTTATGGTTTCTAGGACTTTCGATTGGATTAGTCATTTTGTATCGATTTGTGCCGGTTCCCATCACTCCTTTGATGGTGATTCGATTGGTGGAACAGGCAATTGATCCAGAAAAAGAGGTGCGCCTAGTGAAGGATTGGGTTCCTATCTCAGAAATGTCTAGGCATGCCCCTCAAGCAGTAGTAGGCGCAGAAGATCAGACCTTTATGAAGCATTATGGGTTTGATTTCAAATCGTTAAAGAAGGCTTGGGAAGGGAATAAAAAGAATAAGCGAGTGAAAGGGGCGAGTACCATTACGCAGCAAACCGCTAAGAATGTGTTTTTATGGCCCTCAAGAAGTTATGTTCGAAAAGTGTTTGAGGCCTATTTCACCGTCTTGATTGAGATTTTTTGGTCCAAAGAACGGATCCTTGAAGTGTACCTAAATGTCATTGAGATGGGCGATGGGATCTATGGGATTGAAGCCGCTTCTCAAACCTTTTTTGACAAGAGTTCTTCCAAGCTCTCTAAAGGGCAGGCAGCATTGATTGCAGCGGTATTGCCCAATCCTAGGCGCTGGAGTCCAGCCAGACCTACTTCCTACATCAAGGGAAGGCAAGGATGGATCATGCGGCAGATGAGTAACCTCTCTCCCACAGGCTTTGGGAAATAAATTTGAAGATTAAATGTTAAAATATAAAAAAATCGGGAAGTGATTTTTTCTGGGCTTTTTTATAGTTTCAAGAGGAGAATCTGGAAGCTTTGTAAAGCGCTTGTTTCCAAATATTATATTGTATTCAACTAAACTCACGGTTACAAAATCCCAAACTCTGGGAAAGTTTTGCGTTTAGGTTTTTGGAAAAAACCCCTCATTTTTTCAAAATTCGGCAGGTTAAAAAATGCAAGAAAAATTTATCCACAATTTCAATTATTTATCCACATTAATATTTAGATAACATATAAATACCTGATAATCAGTTTATTGAACTATAAATCAAACGAGAGTTTTTGTGGATAATTTTAGTCAACTCTTTAAAAATAAGGAAGTTAAATTTCAAAAAAGTGGATAAATAAATATTCAAAATTTTCTACTAAGAGCTCTGTAACTGTTCCGATTATTTCTGCAATTTTTTGCCAAAGACATTGAAGATTTTTGCCTTGGAAACAAATCCCAAATAGTGGTTATTTTTCATTAAAAGAAGATTCCAATTTCCAAAGCGTTCAAATCTTTTCATTGCCGATTGCATATTTTCCGTTGAAAATAGAATTTCTCGGGGATGGTGCATGTGACGTCCCACTCGGATGTTTTTTTGCTTTTAGTAGGATAGGATTTAAGGCTTCTCAAGAAGTGCTTTATCCAATGCCAGCAGTGATTTCAAGATCAAGCGAACAGTCGCTTGATAGAAGTCAGGATGGATTCCTGCAAAGGAATCGCTTGGCTGATGGTAATCTACATGGTCCTCTACTCCGAAATACAAATGCGGTACTTTCTTTTCAAAAAAGGCACCATGGTCGGAAGATCTAGTCCAATCCTCCGCTCCCGTGCCTGGTGTATCGTGGCCAAAGCGCAGTGTTGAACCTTTCTCGCTTGGGATTTTTTCCAAGATTGTTTTGAACTGGGGGTAGTAGTGGGTTCCTGAAACAAATACTTCTTTCGCCTCGCTTCGCGAAAGCATGTCCATATTCACATTAAGTAGGATTTGCTCAAGGGGATAGGGGAAATCATTCACCAAGGCTTTTGCACCTTGAAGCCCCATCTCCTCTGCATCCAAGGCGGCAAATAAGATGCCGTGCTGTGGGCGATTTTTTGAAAAATAATCTGCTAAAACCAACAAGGCAGCGGTCCCCGAGGCATTATCATCCGCTCCATTGTAAATCGAATCCCCCGCTGCATTTGGCTTTCCGATACCGACATGATCGTAATGAGCGGTGACAACAATCACTTTTTTGGAGGATTGCCCAGGAATAAATGCTACAATATTGGTGGCATCCACCAGCATTTTTTTTGTTCGTCGATTTTCAAACGAGAACTTTTGAATAAAATCTGGATAAAGTGCTTCGACCTTCTCCAGGCTAGTAAGCTCTTTTAAGATGTACTTTTGAGCCATGTTGCTGCCTTCACTCAGAGGACTTCTGCCCTGAAGTGCATCCGAGGATAAGTATTCCAAATGGCCCAGAAGTTTTTTGCCATCAATTTGTTGGGCAAATGTGCCCGTAAAGGAGGCGAGAACTAAAATTATTGTAATTAATTTGCGTTGTAGGAAATGCATCAGAAAAAGGATTGGTGAACTACTGCTGTAAAAATACAGTCCTTGGGTTCAATCCCTCAGAAATTTTATGAAATATATCTCCGCATTACTTTTTTTTCTTTTGATATCCCCCTTTGCCCAGGGGCAGGGTCTGCCACCTACTTTCTTTGCCGGCAAGTCCATCATTCTCGTATCGAATGATCCTGGCGCGAAGCCAGCAATTACTTGGCAGGTACTAGCGGACAGCATCCACCCCTACTTGGTGCGTGCTGGAGGAGATCCGGTGGGGTATTTTGAACTCGAACAGGTAGCCTTGTCCACTGCGCTACAGGCGGAGTATGCCAAGGCCTTTTTGCAGCGTCAAATCCAAAACGTAGTTTTAATTACCCGTCAGAAAGCTCAACTAAGCATTCATGTGGGCAAATTTTCTGGGGAGGGAAAAATCATTGAAAACACTTCCCTTTTTGGAATTTCTGGAAAGGATTTAAAAACCGTTGGACAGCAGTTTGCCGGGATTGGAACTGCTGTGCCTACTAAAAATTTGTTGGTTGCTGACTTGGCAGAGTTTCCCACTTTAGGCACGCAGTCCGTTGCTGCCAATTCGCAGAAGTGGATTTCTAGAAATCCGCTAAACTTGGACGTCTTTCGTCTAGGAATTCCACTTGAAGGAACTTCTGCCATCAATGGTCCGATCAACTACTACCGGTATGAGGTCTTTGGGAAATCCCCTGAAACCCTGCTTGCCGAGCAAAGCGCTCAAAAAGTTGGGCTTGAGGAAATTTTTTCAAACAAGTATCCCCATGAGGTGGCCTGGCTACTGGAAACGAAGACCAACCAAGAGCTGCTTGCAGATCGAATTCAATTTTTATTGGTCAAAGTCGAGGGTAGGCAAGCAGACCTGATGAAAAGCATGGGGCTTGAGCCCATTACAGGAGAAGAAGGTGCTAAAACGGTGGTGAAATATTACATCCGTTTTCTAGTTCGTGAGGAATTGTACCTCGGGCCCACCTGGGACGCCCACCCGGATTGGAAGGTTTCCCTCAATCAATTTTTGGATAACCTGAAAAAATAGCAGCAATTTTTAGCGGCTAAAGGTGCTAGTCCGCGGGATACAAGGATTCATTCAGAAAAGGAATCAATGCCAGCACCATGGCCTGTTGGTAATACGCTTCTCGTGTGATGAGTCCATGTGTAAGTAGCCCAACGGATCCTCCTTGTTGCTTCGAGTTTTGTGCTTGAAATACCAAATCATCCGCATGGCCCAGTTCCATCCCCTCCTGAATCAAGGCGACTACGGGTGGAGGTAAGTAAAAAGTGCCTGTCTTTGATTGGCTGGATTTGCCGGAGCGATGCAGGAGGTAAATCCAAGCAAAGGCATACATGCCTTGCGGATCCTCATCCACTCCACCTTCAATCCCGACCCAATAGTCCGCTTGGGGAACGAGGATTTTGGCATGATTCGCTCGATTGCGAGCCCCAAGGAGGGTTTCCTCCTCAGAACGAGGCTGTGCTGGGATATCAGATTGGGCGTCAACGCCCTCCACTAAACCTATTTTTCCAAATGCTTGAGAAAAGGCCTCTCTGACACAGCCTACTTTTACTGGGTTTTTGCTACCCACGATCACTCGAGGGAGAGCAGGGTCATTTTCTGGCACTGTGGTCAAACCCTTAGGCCATGTTGGTAAATACCTGGTTGACATCGTCGTCCTCTTCCAGGCGATCGATCAGCTTGTTGATGAGCTCTTCTTGCTCTTCGGTCAATTCGGTAAGCGTAGTGGGAAAGCGTTGAAAATCTGCGGAAATGACTTCGATACTTCGGTCTTCAAGGGCCTTTTGCATCAAACCAAAGTCTTCAAATTCGGTGTAAGCAAAAATTTCCCCTTCATTCTCTGCAATTTCGGTGAGTCCAAAATCGATCAATTCCAATTCAAGTTCCTCAAGATCGTATGCAGCTTTTGCGAAGCGGAATACGGCTTTGTGCTCAAACATAAAGCTGACAGATCCTGAAGTTCCCATGGAGCCCCCGGCTTTGGCAAAGTAGGACCGTACGTTAGCTACGGTTCTGTTGGTATTGTCTGTGGAAGTTTCTACAATAAAGGCGATTCCAAAGGGACCATAGCCCTCGTATACCACTTCTTCGTAGTCTTTTTCATCCTTGTTGGAAGCCCGCTTGATCGCTCCTTCGATACGATCCTTAGGCATTTGGGCACCTTTGGCGTTTTGGATGACAGTCCGAAGTTTGGCATTACTGCTAGGGTCTGGGCCGCCAGCCTTCACGGCCATGACGATTTCCTTCCCTAATCGGGTAAATACCTTGGACATCTTGTCCCAACGCTTGAATTTTCGCTCTTTTCTGAACTCAAATGCTCTTCCCATGGATATGCTGTTTATAGGAAACAAAAATAGCAATTTCTTTTAGCTGAAGAAGGGCATTTTTGGATGGAAGGGAAAGTTCCACCCTGCAAAAAATAAGTACTTTAAAAAAC
>JBIIGH010000085.1:0-9656 GCA_044236565.1 Algoriphagus sp.
TTTCTTTAGCAGCTACCAGGTTGGTTTTAAGCGCTGTAGATTCCTGGTCACTTTCTTGGTTGGACTTATTGCCACTGTTGACGTCGATGACGTGCAGGGCTTCGGTGTGCTCTATAATCACATAGCCTCCTTGAGGTAGGCTTACGGACTGTCCAAACAAGCTTTTGATTTGCTTTTCGATTCCAAAACTTTCAAATAGCTTAACCTTACCGTTGTAAAGTTTGACAATTTTTTCTTTTTCAGGCGCTATAGACCTGATGTAGGAACGGATCTGATCGTAAGTAGACTCTTCTTCTACGGTGATTGCATCGAATGATTCATTGAGCAGATCTCTCACAAGTGAGGAGGCCATGCTCATCTCTCCAATAATTTTGTCCCGGCTTTTGGCTTTCAGCAATTTGCTCATTCCCTCTTCCCAATTGGCGAGAAGATTTCGAAGGTCTTTATCAAGTTCCGTTACGGACTGACCTTCAGCCACTGTTCGGATGATTACCCCGAAATTGGCAGGTTTGATTGAATTGATAAGTCTGAGCAGCCTTTTGCGCTCTTCATTGCTCCGTATTTTCTTCGATACATTGACTGTGTCGGAGAAGGGTACAAGCACGAGGTAACGTCCAGGTAGAGAGAGCTCACAGGATAGTCTAGGGCCTTTTGTTGAGATAGGTTCTTTGACAACTTGCACCAAAACCTGATTGGTCTTGGCTAGAATCTTGTCGATTTTGCCGACTTTTTCTATTTCTGCTTCGTTTTCAAAGCCCTTCAACAGGTGGTTGCTATAGTTGTTGTTGCGTACCATCTTGGTAAACTTCAACAAGCTATTGATATTTGATCCCAGGTCTTGGTAATGAAGAAAGGCATCTTTCTCGTAGCCCACATCAATAAATGCGGCGTTGAGTCCATTGACAATCTTGCGGACCGTTCCCAAATAAATGTCTCCCACCTTAAACTGGTTGTCCATCCCTTCGGAATGAAGTTCAACCAGCTGCTTCTCTTGCAATAAGGCTATTCGACTTCCATTTTGAGCAGAATCGATTAACAATTCCGTACTCAAATTTTCTTTTTACTAGTGTAAATGAACGTACTTTACTTCCATTAGCACGCAAAGAAGGGATTACTTCTTCTTGTGTCTGTTTTTTCTAAGTCTCTTCTTACGCTTGTGCGTAGCGATCTTATGTCTTTTTCTTTTCTTACCGCAAGGCATAGTTGTACAATTTAAAGTGTTTGTAATTTGTTATAGCTGGTCCAAGTAGCCTTGAATACTCTCCAAAATCATGGGATCTTGGGTCATTTTTTTGACTAGCTCAAACTGGGCTTTTGCTTTGTTTTTTTCTTTTGACTCGAAATAACTCACCCCTAGGTAAAACTGCCCCTGAATGTTTTGAGGATGCGCTTTAACCAATTCTTCAAATCGACCAATTGCTCGATCGTATTGCCCGGATTGCATGGAGAGTACGCCCATGTTGAATAGGCCGTCTTCATTTTTGGGATCCGCTTCTAGGATTTCTCGCAAGAGCGTAATTCCCTGCATGGGATTGGCTGAAGACACATAGGTCATCGCTATTTTGGACTTCAAGTCGAGACGGGTTGGATCTTTTTCCAACACCTTGTTTAAGAAACTTCTGGTCTTTTCTGCCAGCACTTCTACTTTGTTCTTATCTAGGGCAAAGGAAAAAGCATCGTAATTTGCTTTTCCAGCCTCCTCGATGAGAAATAAATTTTCTGGCCAAAGCGTACTTGCCTCTGTCCAATAGTAGGCGGCACTGTCAAATATTCCCTCTTCCTTGTAAATCCCAGCTAGCACCTGAGCAGCTGCTACTTTCTCCTCCACCGAGGGTGCAGTTCGAAACTTGCTGATTAGCTGCGCAGCTTGGGCTTTATTTTCGGGAGATAGGGTATTCTCATGCGATTCAGTAACGGCTGTGGTAGCTTCCGCCCCCTCTTCCATTTTTGCTCCTGTAGCCTCATTATCGACCACCACCTTGGGGAGAAGATATAGGCCTGCTACCGAAGCGATACCGATGCCGATGAGAACAACCTGTAGTTTCTTCATGCCTTTAACTCAGGCTTAGGCCTGAGTAGCCATTTGTTTGATTTTTTTGCTGTTTTTAATTTTTTCTACAAAAACCTTCGAAGGCTTGAATGCAGGAATGTAATGCTCGTCTATTACGATTGCGGTATTCTTGGAAATGTTACGCGCAATTTTCTTTGCTCTTTTCTTGTTGATGAAACTTCCAAATCCTCTGACATAGATGTTATCTCCCTCTGCCATGGAATCTTTTACTACTTTGAAAAACGCCTCAACTGCTTGAGTTACATCGTCTTTTTGAATTCCGGTCTTCTCGGAAATTTTAGTAATTACTTCTGCTTTAGTCACTGTGATTAAAATTTAGAAATTTCGAAATGCCCTTAACAACCTATTAACCAAGTATTTTTGGGACTGCAAATGTACAAGAAACGACGCAATTAAAAAAGATATTCAAAAAAAATACCTTGGTTTGTAGTCTCGTAATGAATCCCAAATGAAGAGCAAAGTCACTGAAAATCAATTCTTTTCAAATTCAATACTTTCTTGGTATCAAGAAAATCCACGGCATTTACCTTGGCGCGAAACCCAAGATCCTTACAAAATTTGGCTCTCGGAAATCATTCTTCAGCAAACTCGCGTGGCCCAGGGCTTGCCTTATTACGAAGCATTCTCGAAGGCCTATCCTTCTGTGCAAGCGCTGGCAGAAGCACCAGAAGAAGAAGTACTCCGCCTCTGGCAGGGTTTGGGCTACTACAGCAGAGCCCGCAACCTTCACGCTTGCGCGAAATACATCTGGAATGAATTAGGAGGAAATTTTCCCAACAGCTATGCTAGCCTTATTCAACTCAAGGGGGTGGGCAGCTATACCGCGGCAGCGATCTCCAGCTTTGCCTTTGGAGAGGTGCAGGCCGTGGTGGATGGCAATGTGTTTCGAGTGCTTGCCCGCTACTTTGGAATCGCTACTGACATTGCGAGTGGCAAAGGGAAAAAAGAATTCGAAGCCCTCGCCAACCAGCTGATTCCTAAAAATTCCCCTGGGGAATTCAACCAGGCCATGATGGATTTTGGTTCGCGTTGCTGTGTGCCCAAAAACCCATCCTGTCAAGAATGCCCGCTTTCCTCCACCTGCTTTGCCTTTCAAAAAGGCCTCGTAGGCTCCCTGCCCGTAAAAATCAATAAAACTAAGGTGAAGGAACGAACCCTCAACTACCTGGTGATTCGCTGTGCAGGACAGCTAGTTTGGAACAAAAGAGGGGAAGGAGATATTTGGACGGGCTTGTATGATTTTCCACTACTCGAACAGGAAACCTTCCCTTGGCAGGAAAATCTGAGCCAGGAAGCTGTCCAATTCCCCAAAAAATACCGACATCTACTGTCGCATCAACGGATACTTGGGAGCTTTTGGGAAATCGAACTTTCGCCCAGCAAACGCGCTGAATTGGCTCATTGGTGCCAAAAAGAAGGATTTGACTTGGTGGATCAACAGCAAATTGACGCTTTACCCAAGCCCAAATTGATCGTTCGCTATTTGACTGATCGAGAGATTTGATTACTTTCAATCTTCTAAACTTTTTAACCACTAAAAACAAAATGTTATGGCAGGAGTAAACAAGGTCATTTTATTGGGACATCTAGGTGCTGACCCAGAAGTGAAATATTTGGAGGGAGACAAGGTAGTGGCTAACCTTAGCCTAGCTACCTCGGAGGCTTACCAAGATCGAAATGGCAACCGCGTGGAGCAGACCGAGTGGCACGACTTGGAGCTTTGGGATCAGCAAGCAAAAATCGCTGAGAAATACTTGAAAAAGGGTTCTCAAATCTATGTGGAAGGCAAAATCAAGTCCGACAAATGGACAGATGAGCAAGGTCAAAACCGAAAGAAGATGAAGATCAGAGTCTTGAGCTTTACCATGGTAGGCGGCAAGCCAGAAGGTATGGCCGCTGCTCCTGCTCCAACTACAGGAATGTCCGCAATGCCAAGTTCATCCTCCGTACCAAGCGCACCTATGGTATCCCTTGACGAGGGAGACGATGACCTTCCCTTTTAATTGAAATACAAATCCCCTGTTCCCTTAATTCAGGGGATTTGTATAACTTTGACCACTTTATTGTATTAAACACATGGATGACCCCTACCCGAGTTACTTACTGATAGCCCAGGTTTCTTCGTTTTCATTCTCTTATTTTTTGTTTAATGGGCTCGCGCTCCTTATCCTCCTAGTAGGATCTGCACTGGTATCTGGTTCTGAAGTTGCCTTTTTTTCGTTGAGTAAAGACGAGCTAACCGATCTCAACCAAAAACATCCAGAAAAGGGGCGTGTGATCACCAGCTTATTGGCCACCCCAAAAATCTTGCTCAGTACTGTTCTAATCCTAAATAACCTAATCAATATCGGCATCGTCACCTTGACGACCTTTGTTACTTGGACCCTTTTTGGAACCAACGCTACTGGCCTAGTCGTCATCCTAATTCAAACAGTAGGCGTCACCTTCGCCATCGTATTTTTCGGAGAGATAGTACCGAAAGTGTATGCCAACCAAGCCAACACTCGTTTTGCATTGGCACTTGCAAGACCTATTACTTTCTTCACGCACCTTCTAAAACCTTTTTCAGCATTTCTAATTGCATTTAGCAACATCATCGAAAAGCGCGTTCAACAAAAAGGGTATTCCCTTTCCGTAGATGAACTGAATCAAGCTTTGGAATTGACTACCGAAGACACTCCTGAAGAAGAAAAAGAAATCCTTCGCGGCATTGTGAATTTTGGTACGCTTAGCGTCCGTCAGGTCATGAAAAGCCGCATGGAAATCTCCGCCATTGATGTTGAAATTGATTTCCATGAGCTCATGGATAAAGTCAACAAAAGTGGCTACTCTAGAATCCCAGTGTACGAAGAAACGATTGACCGCATTTTGGGAATTCTCTACATCAAGGACTTGCTCCCACACATCGAAAAGGATGAAACCTTCGAGTGGAAATCCTTGGTTCGTAAGAGTTTCTTCGTTCCAGAAAATAAAAAGGCAGACTCCCTCCTCAAAGATTTTCAAAAAATGCGGGTGCACATGGCCATCGTCGTGGATGAATATGGCGGCACCTCTGGCTTGATCACCTTAGAAGACTTAATTGAAGAGATTATTGGAGAAATCAACGACGAGTTTGACGATACAGACACCTTGTTTTTTCAGGAGATCGATGTGGACACCTTTATCTTTGAAGGGAAGGTTTCCCTCAATGATTTTTGCAAAAAACTAGATTTAGATACCCAAGTCTTTGATGAAGTAAAAGGTGAAAGTGAATCTCTTGGCGGCTTGCTCCTTGAGTTGAACTCCAAGCTGCCTAAAAACGGAGCTAAAATCCGCTTCAAAGATTTTGAGTTCACCATCTTGGCGGTGGATACGCGCAAAATTAAAAAAGTAAAAGTACACCTTAACGGAGGGGAAAAAGACAGTACTTCCCCATTCACAGACTAATTTTTTATTTGGCACTTTGCCAATTCTACTGCTCGTTTATTGGGAATAGTGTAATTCAAAAATAGAAACTGTACAATTTTTTCCAGTTTTACAAAATATTTTCCTTCCGCTCTCAAAAAACTAGCATTCGAGTATAAAATCTGCCTAATTTTAAAAATAAGGCAGATTATTTTTTCATAGTGCTTAAAAATCCTTTGGTATATTTTATCTTATTTTTAATAAATAAGATTTTTTCAAATCATTTTAGCATGATTATGGGTTTTAAATTATTCTTATTTTAAAAAAATGAGTAATTTTTGATTTTCAAACCTATTAAACTTATTAAAATGGAGCAAGGGTTATATCGGCAGGAGTTTGAGCACGACTCCTGCGGTATTGGAGCAGTAGTAGACCTCACCAATGAACCTACACACGAAACCATCAGCGGAGCTTTGTATATGCTCAGTAACATGGAACACCGTGGAGGCAGAGGAGCTGATCCCAAAACAGGGGATGGAGCTGGTATTTCCATCCAAATTCCCCACCAGTTTCTTCAAGATGTAACCGCACGTACAGAGATTCAGCTGCCCGCACCTGGAGAGTTTGGTTTAGGCATGACTTTTTTTCCTACCAACAAGCAGCTTTACTCCAAAGCCAAGGCTTTACTCAACCAACTCATCGAAGAATTGGGCTTTGTGCTAATTGGCTACCGGAAAGTACCTATCGATGAAACCATCCCCGGTTCAAGCGCACTAGAAGTGATGCCGATTATTGAACAGGTTTTTGTTCGCCACCAGGACGGTCTTCAAGGCCTTGATTTAGAGCGGAAACTCTACGTACTTCGAAATTACGCAAGCTCAAAAATCAATTCAGAAATCCCAGGCGTCAATCAGGCCTTCTATTTTGCAAGCTTTAGCTCCTTGACCGTAGTGTACAAAGGACAGCTGCGAACGGATCAGGTACTGCCTTTCTTCAAGGACCTTCAAAATCCCCGCATTGCCTCCGCCTTTGCCATTGTTCACTCCAGATTTAGTACCAATACCTTTCCAAACTGGAGGCTGGCACAACCCTTTCGCTACCTTTCTCACAACGGAGAAATCAATACCATTCGCGGCAATTTGAACAAAATGAAGTCCAAAGAGGCCTTGATGAAATCTTCCTTTTTTAGCCCGGAAGAGTTGGCAATGCTCATGCCCATCACCAACAAATTGAACTCCGACTCTGCCAATTTGGATGCCATGGTGGAACTACTCACCCTCAGTGGGCGGAGCCTTCCACATGCGATGATGATGCTCGTGCCGGAAGCTTGGCAGGACAACGAAGTCATGGACAAGGAGCGAGCGGCATTCTATAAGTTTCATGCTTCCCTAGTAGAACCCTGGGATGGGCCTGCAGCACTTTTATTTACCGACGGCAAATCGGTGGGCGCCACACTCGATCGAAATGGACTTCGTCCGCTTCGCTATTTCATCACCAAAGACCAGCGCCTCATTCTCTCCTCTGAGGCTGGAGCACTACCGATTCGAGAAGCTACCATCACCCAAAAAGGAAGGATTAGCCCTGGACGCATGCTTTGGGCAGACTTGGAAAAAGGAAAGGTCCTCCTCGACGATGAAGTCAAAGGGGAAATTTGCAGACGACAGCCCTACGAGCAATGGGTCAATGAAAAGCGAACCAAACTCAGGCTTGTGCCAGAGCCCGAAGAACTTAGCTATACCTACCAAACAGCCGAAATTCATGAACGCCAAACTATTTTTGGCTACACCTCTGAGGAGCTAAAAGTGATTTTAGCCCCGCTTGGAAATGAGGGTCAAGAAGCAATTGGATCGATGGGGGCAGACACACCATTGGCGGTCCTTTCCAAACAAAGCCAGCACATTTCGAATTACTTCAAGCAGCTTTTTGCCCAGGTGAGCAATCCGCCCATCGACCCCATTCGAGAACGACTGGTCATGTCCCTTTTCACTCGAATTGGGGAAGGCCATAATATTTTGGAAGAAAGCCCACTTCACACCAAGCAAATCCATATTTCGCAGCCAGTCCTACTCAATGCCGACTTGGAAAAAATTACGCGGCTTGAGCATTTGGGCTACCGAACCAAACGCCTATTTGGACATTTTGTGGCAGACCACCAGCCCGGAAGACTATTGGCCGCATTGGATCAGCTGTGCAAAGAAGCAGAAGATGCAATTTTGATCGAAGGAAAAAATGTACTCATCCTCTCGGATAGAGATAGCTCCGATACACTCGCTCCTATTCCCTCCCTACTCGCCATTGGAGCTGTGCATCAGCATCTTGTCAAGAAAAAAATTCGTACGCGTGCAGGATTGGTTCTTGAATCTGCTGACATCCGAGAAGTGCACCACTTTGCCACCGCAATTGGCTATGGAGTGTCTGCCATCAACCCGTACTTGGCGCTAGAATCCCTATTAGACTTACATCGAAAAGGAGAACTCCCTGGTGCTAAAGATGAGAAAACAGTTTTAGGTAACTACCAGAAAGGAATTGGAAAAGGACTACTCAAGGTGCTTTCCAAAATGGGAATTTCAACCCTACAATCGTATCAGGGTGCACAGATTTTTGAAGCCATCGGACTTGGTCCAGAAGTGATGGATCGCTGTTTCAAAGGCACAACCTCCCGAATTAGTGGCATTTCCTTCGATGAATTAGCAGAGGAAGTATTGATCCGCCACCGTGCAGCTTACCTTCCGCATGCAGGCGTGTTGGAAACAGGAGGGCTATACCAGTGGAAAAGAAGGGGAGAAAAACACCTGTTTAATCCAGAAACGATTCACCTACTCCAAAAATCTACCCGAATGGGTGATTATGGACTGTATCAAAAATTTGCTTCAAAAATTAACGAGCAAAGTCAGGATGCAATGACTTTGAGGGGCTTGTTTGAATTCAAAAAGCAAATCTCCGTTCCCCTAGAGGAGGTTGAGCCTGAAGAACAAATCATGAAGCGATTCGCTACAGGCGCGATGTCCTTCGGCTCCATTTCCCATGAAGCCCATGCCACCTTGGCCATAGCCATGAACCGAATCGGTGCAAAAAGTAATACGGGTGAAGGAGGAGAGGATGAACAGCGTTATGAAAAAAAGGCAAACGGAGACTGGGAAAGATCTGCGATCAAACAAGTGGCATCGGGACGCTTTGGAGTCACTTCCCACTACTTGACCCATGCGGAAGAGCTTCAGATAAAAATGGCTCAAGGTGCAAAGCCTGGAGAAGGAGGGCAACTTCCGGGACACAAAGTGGACGACTGGATCGGTCGAGTAAGACATTCCACTCCTGGGGTGGGCTTAATTTCCCCACCTCCGCACCACGACATTTACTCCATTGAGGATTTAGCACAGTTGATTTACGATCTAAAAAACGCAAATCGAACTGCTCGCATCAATGTAAAGTTAGTGTCCCAAGCAGGAGTAGGCACCGTCGCTGCCGGCGTAGCCAAAGCCATGGCAGATGTGATCTTGATTTCCGGCGCAGATGGGGGCACAGGAGCATCCCCGTTGAGCTCGATTCGTCATGCTGGACTGCCTTGGGAACTAGGGCTCTCTGAAGCACACCAAACCCTTGTCAAAAACAATCTGAGAAGCCGTGTAGTGCTTCAAACAGATGGGCAACTGCGAACAGGTCGAGACCTTGCCATTGCCACGCTTTTGGGCGCGGAAGAATGGGGGATTGCTACCGGAGCTCTGATAGCCGAAGGATGCATCATGATGCGCAAGTGCCACCTCAATACCTGCCCTGTAGGCATCGCCACCCAAGACCCCGAGCTGAGAAAATTATTTACGGGTGACCCCGACCATGTGGTCAACTACTTCAAATTTATCGTGCAAGACCTTCGGGAGATCATGGCCTCCCTTGGCTTCCGCACCATCGATGAGATGGTAGGTCAAAGCCAAGTCTTACAAGCCAGCACCCATCTCAAACACTGGAAATGGGATAAGTTGGACCTTTCTCCCATTTTCCACAAGGTAGAAGTACCCAGCCATGTGGGGATTTACAAGCAAATCGACCAGGAAGTATCCTTAGACGAAGTCCTAGACCGAAAGTTGATCGCCAAAGCAACTCCTGCTTTGGAACAAGCGATCCCTGTTCAGGGACACTTTGATATCAAAAATACCGACCGCTCAGTGGGAGCCATGCTCTCGAATGAGATCTCCAAAATCTACGG
>JBIIGH010000086.1:0-9642 GCA_044236565.1 Algoriphagus sp.
GTCAAACCAAATGTGGGGATCCACACTGTGTGCTTCGGGACCAGAGCGAATCAATTTTTCCTGGGGGATTCCTTGGGAGACATCTATGAGGGGTTGGCTCAGCGCCAGCTTTTCAAAGATCTCAGTCATTTTCCCTTCTAAGTAGAGTCCGTGGTAGACCACCAGATCCGCTTGGGTGAGCAAGTCTAGGTCGCGAACGGAAGCTTTGTAAAGGTGTGGATCCACTCCAGGGGGCATCAGGGAAACTACCTCGGCCTGATCTCCCACCAACTGCTGTATGCCGTCTGCCAGGATGCTGGTGGTAGCCACGATCAGCGGCTTGCTGCGCGTCGTTTCCGTATTGGAGCGACAGCCCCAGAGTGCACAACTCAGGCTGAGAGCCAATACCAGGAGCAACTGTGGTCGGAGGGTACTCATGAGGTCAAGACTAGAATGTTGTTCGCTACGTCTTTGGACATGAAGAGGGTTTTCTTTTGGTCGACGAGGATTTCGACTGAACCGTCAAACTCAACCTTGTCGAGGACTTTGATGCGAGCACCGATGTAGGCACCTACTTTGTCTAGGTAGCGCAAGAAGGCAGGGGAACTGTCTTTGACGGCGACGATTTGTCCGGATTGGTCGATGGTCATTTCCTGTAGGGCAATGCGTGGTCGGGAACGGACATCACCAAACGCATCGGGGATGGGATCCCCATGTGGGTCAAACTTGGGATAGTTGAGGTAGGCATCTAGGCGCTCAATGAGGAGCGGAGATTGGATGTGCTCAAGTTGCTCGGCTACCTCGTGCACCTCGTCCCAAGCGAAGTGCAACTTGTCTACTAGAAACACTTCCCAAAGGCGGTGCTTGCGGATGGTTTGCAAGGCAAGTCGCATGCCGAGGGGAGTGATCTGTAGGCCGTAATATTTTCGGTATTGGATGACTTCTTTTTCACCAAGCTTACGAAGCATGTCGCTTACGGATGCGGGCTTGGTCTGGATGGAGGCTGCGATGTCGTTGGTAGACACGCTTTTTTTGCCCTCCTCAGAAAGGTGGTAAATGGCTTTTAAGTAATTCTCTTCGGCAGTGGTCAACTCCATGGGATGGGGGATTTATAAGGCAAATATAAAAATTAAATTAGATAGTCCTAAAAAATAAGTTCAAGTACACTAAATCGAATGTGGAAAACTCAATTTTGCTGGGGAGAACTGATTTCGATATCTCTTAAATAAATTCAAGGATTGTCTAAAAAAGAACCTATTCAATTGAAATAAAAGGTATTAGGTGAAATCAAATTAGCCAATTCCGCCCTCTTTCGGATCTGCTGCTTCTGGCAACGGCTTGGTCCGTTCGGCTTTAAAAATGGGAATACAGCCCTATCTCAAGTTCCAAAATCAGTTGAAAAGTACCGGATAGTCCAGCAGCATTTGAACTACTAGCAAGGAGAGTTCAAGCTCTTTCTGTAGAAAAACCTATGAAGTTCCCTAGGGATTTGTTTGTTTCGTGTTCTCAAATCTATCCTCAGCCGGCTACTTCCCTCATTGGAAACCATCGGCTTCGGGGTAAATCAACCTACTAGAACTAGACTACAGATGGACTTAAAATCAACAATTGAAGCGGCTTGGGACAACCGAGAATTGCTCAAAGAAGTGGCAACCCAAGATGCCATTCGAAGTATCATTGCAGATTTGGATACTGGAAAATTGCGCGTAGCAAGTCCATCGGAAGACGGGGAATGGATGGTCAATGATTGGATCAAAAAAGCGGTAATCCTTTATTTCCCAATCCAAAAAATGGAAACCATCGAAGTGGGACCTTTTGAGTTTCACGACAAGATGGCGCTAAAAACAAACTATGCTGCACAGGGTGTGCGGGTAGTACCGCATGCGGTAGCTCGCTACGGAGCTTTTCTAGCTTCTGGCGTGATCCTGATGCCCAGCTATGTCAATATCGGCGCTTTTGTAGATTCAGGAACCATGGTGGACACCTGGGCGACGGTAGGTTCATGCGCTCAAATTGGTAAAAACGTGCATTTGAGTGGGGGTGTTGGCATCGGTGGAGTACTCGAACCTGTACAAGCCGCCCCAGTGATCGTAGAAGATGGTGCCTTTATTGGAAGCCGAGTGATCATTGTAGAAGGAGTTCGTATTGGAAAAGAAGCAGTCATTGGAGCCGGAGTAACGCTAACTGCAAGTTCCAAGATTATCGATGTAACCGGTTATACCCCTGTTGAATACAAGGGCTATGTGCCTCCCCGTTCGGTAGTGATTCCGGGAACCATCCCCAAGGAGTTTCCTGCTGGAACCTATCAAGTGCCGTGTGCGCTGATCATTGGCCAGCGTAAAGCATCCACAGACCTAAAAACTTCCCTAAACGATGCCTTAAGAGATAATAATGTTGCAGTATAAAAACCAAATTAACCGTAGCATTACCTACTTCTTATTCCTCTTTACCACATTTTCAATAGTTTCTTGCTCCAGTTCGCCTAGTATAAACGCTGGGGATGTTGCCTTCAAAAAAGGAGAGTACAGCGAAGCCATAACGGCCTACTCGGAATCCCTAAAGACGGATCCAAGCAATTTGGATTTACGATTTGGCAGAGGGAGGGCCTATCAGGAGCTTGGCAAATTCGAGGAAGCACAACTTGATTTTGAGCAAGCGCTTAGTCAAGACCCCAATAATTTTCAAGTACTGTTGAGCCTCGCAATGATTCAATTGGATCAGCAGAGCTATGCCAGCGCTTTACTCTATGCCACCAAGGCAGAAGAGATTTCTGGTGCTCCAGCGATGGCTTCCTTCCTTAAGGGCAGGGCTTTGCAGCAGTTGGGTATGCCTGAGGATGCATTGAAAGCCTACGGAAATGCCATTCAGTTGGATAAGGATTTTGGGCAGGCTTACCTCAACAGAGGATTGTTAAAGGAGGCCTTGGATCGGAACAAGCAGGCCTGTGAAGACTTTAAACTGGCTGCGGCATTGGAGTATCCTGGAGGAAAAGAGTCGTTGCAAAAATACTGCAAGTAAGGAATTGCCTACGTTGGACCCATTAGTTCAGAATTATCCTTTCCCAAATCGGAGTAGGGTGCTTAATTTTGGCTAAACCGAGAAAATAAGGTCTGTAGTACAAGAAAATAGGCCGTTGACTGTGGACTGTCATCCGTTGACTAGTACAAACCTATTTTTTTGCAGGATCAGCATGCACATGCTTCTCGTGATTGCATAGGGCTGTAGACGGGGTTTTTCCGGAACCATCACAGGTTTTACACCCACTTATTTCTTTGCCAGTTCCACTGCAGCTGGGGCAACTAAGTCTGCCTTTACCGGCACAGCGCTCGCATTCAAAAAATTCAACAATGTTGAAGACATTCATTTTTTTGATCATGCCTGAAGCCCCGCAGCGGCTGCAACCGACTACTCCTTTTGCCTTGCAGTAGGAGCAATCTTGTTCCGTTTGCTTGTTTCCTTGGCACACCGTGCAACGCTCATAGCGGTATCCACGGCGATCGCATTGCTCGCAGGCTAGGATTTGAGCGATAGGCTCTTTCAATTTTTCCTTCAATCGAACCGCGTACTCGTAGTTTTGCCCAGTAAATCCAGTCAATTCCAAGTACTTGTTGAGGAAGTTTTGGCTGTTGTCAAATTGACCCAATTTGAAAAGCGTTTCCGAAAAGTAGTAGGGCATCTCTTCTGGTAGGGGTAGCCCTGAATCAATGAGGTTCCGGAAGATGGAGTTGGCGGTTTGGTAGTCGTTCCGTTCCATCGCTGCCAATGCCCCTTTCATCCAACGATCCGTTTGGCCAAGGTTTACCTGCGCTGTGGCTGCCAAAGGCGCTAAAGTGAGCAAGCTCAGCAGAAGAACTAGGGAAAGGAGTAAGGGTCTCAATTGGGCGTAATTTGTAGCAAGTACGCAACTAGAAGTTTGTCGGTCAAGAAAAAATCAATTGATCTCAAAAAAGAGCCTTAATTTTACCTTCAAATAAACTAGATATCGGGTGAAAATTGCTGTCATCGGTGGGGGAGCTGCGGGCTATTTTGCTGCTATTCACGCAAGTGGACCTGGAATCGAGGTGCTCCTTTTTGAAAAATCCCCAAAAGTACTTTCCAAAGTTAAAATCTCTGGTGGGGGACGATGCAATGTGACCCACCGTCCGATGGAAATCTCCAAATTGGTCAAAAATTACCCTCGAGGAGAGAAATTTTTGAAGAAGGGTTTTGCCCACTTTTCCATCGAGGACACCTTCACCTGGTTTGAATCTCGAGGGGTACCCCTAAAAATCGAAGACGATGGACGGGTATTTCCAAAGAGCAATACCTCCCAAAGTATCGTTGATGTGCTGGAGCTGGAAGCCAAGCGACTTGGGGTACAGTTAAAAACTTCAACTGGAATCAAAGCAATTCAATCCACAGATGCGGGCTTTCGTTTGCAAACTGAGGCAGGGGATGTATCCGTCTCCAAGGTGATTGTTGCCTCTGGAGGGCACCCAAATTTGAATGCTTATGATTTTCTTAAGTTATTGAATCATAAAGTTATAAATCCTATCCCTTCACTCTTTACCTTCAATACTCCACAGGAACCCATTCGTGAACTGATGGGCATTTCGATGGGGGATGCCTTGGTCAAATTGGAAGGAACAAAGCTAAGTTACCGCGGTCCGATTTTGGTCACCCATTGGGGCATTAGTGGGCCTGCAGTGCTCAAGCTCTCCGCATTCGGTGCAGATTGGTTGCATGAGAAGCAATACACCGCACGAGCCATCATTCAATGGAATGCAGCTATCGGGGAACAGGATTATGCAGAGCAGCTCGGTAGCTATGCACAGCTCCATCCCAACAAAAAAGTGGTTTCCAATTCACTATTTGGGGTTCCTACGCGACTTTGGGAGCATTTCTGCAGCAAAGCCGAAGTGCCCGAAGTGCAACTTTATGGACAGCTTCCAAAGAAGTTGATCAATAAATTGGTGCAGTGCTTATTCTGCTACTCGGTGGGCATCCAAGGAAAAACTACTTTTAAGGAGGAGTTTGTTACTGCTGGAGGCTTGGTACTGGACGAAATCAATCCAGAAACGCTGGAGAGCAAGTTTCATCCTGGGCTCTATTTTGCGGGAGAGGTATTGAATTTGGATGGGATCACGGGGGGATTCAATTTCCAAGCCGCTTGGACTACAGGCTATTTGGCAGGTACTTCAGCCAGGGAAAGTTTGAAAATATAGGATAAAACCACCTTTGGAGGGAATCGGGCATAAAAAAAAGGCAATACGCATTGCCTTCTTTTTAAAATTTAATCCCCTTTAACTCTGTAAATCCTATGAGTTCATTAATGAGTTGAAAATTAGTTGATTACACTGGCTTCAAGGTTAATTAAAGATGAAGTTGATTTGAAGTTTTTTCACGATTGCCATGCCTATACTTGCTTCTTCTTACGCTAATTCCCCATTTCTTTACCTAAACGGGCATTTCGAAACTATTTTACCGAGCATCTGGCGGAAGGTAGCAGGAGTCACCTACGAACGGGAGAAAATCGATACACCTGATGGGGATTTTTTGAATTTGGATTGGTCCAAGGTGGGAGGAAAGCAATTGCTGCTTGTTTCCCATGGTTTGGAAGGGGATTCGCAGCGTCATTATGCACGAGGATTGGTCAAGTTGTTTAACCAGCAGGGGATCGATGTACTTGCTTGGAACAACCGCTCCTGTGGGGGAGAAATCAATCGACAACCCATCTTGTATCACCACGGTTCTACCTACGATTTGGATACGGTCGTCAAGCATGTGCTGAGCAAGACCAGATACGTAGGGATATTTTTAGCAGGAATCAGCATGGGAGGCGCGCAAACGCTGAATTACCTCGGGCAACAGGGTTCAGGGCTATCTCCATTGATCCAGCGTGCCGCGGTGTATTCTACACCTGTTCACCTGCCATCTAGTGCGGCCACACTTCGTCGATGGTCCAATACCTTTTACTCCCGTAAGTTTATGGGCAAACTCAAGAAGAAAATGCAGGCCAAGGGGGAGCAGTTTCCGGGTTTGCTAGACTTGGAGCGCTTGGAGCAAGTTCGGAATTTTGATGAATTTGATACCGAGTTCACGGCGAAGCTGCATGGATTCAAAGATGCTGCTGACTTTTACGAGCAGGCCAGCCCTCATTCTCGAATCCAAGGGATCGGAATCCCTACCTTAATTTTAAATGCCAAAAATGACCCCTTATTGGGAGAAGAATGCTATCCAATAGCATTTGCAAAGTCGAGTGAATTGCTATTTTTGGAGATGCCCGAAAGGGGAGGGCATACAGGGTTTACTATTTCGGGTTCAGAATTTAACTTCGCAGAGTATCGACTCCTTGAATTCTTAACCCAATCGTCAAGGATTCAACAAGGTTAAAAGGCAAATCGAATGGTGAATTGCGGGTTTAGAAACGCTTGAGTACCATTTCTGCCACAGTACCTCCGATGGAAAGTGAGCTAGTCGCAGCAGGAGAGGGTGCATTGAGTACGTTGATGGCAAACTCAGATTCACGGATAGCAAAGTCATCAAGAAGACCTCCGGTACGGTCACAAGCCTGCGCTCGAACACCTGCGCCACCTTCTACGAGGTCTGACTCTTGGATTTCAGGGATCAACTCTTGCAAAGCTTTGGTAAATGCTGCCTTTGAAAATGAGCGATACAATTCACCTAAGCCTGTTTTCCAGTATTTGCCCGCTACCTTCTGAAATCCTGGCCATGCCAAGGTCTCTGCTAGCTCAGCAAAATTCACTTGTGTTTTCTTATAGCCTTCCCGCTTAAATGCGAGGACAGCATTGGGACCTGCTTCCACGCCTCCTTTTTTCATCCGTGTGAAGTGTACTCCAAGGAATGGGAAGTTGGGGTCTGGAACAGGGTAAATTAGATTTTTGACTAAATACTCGCGTTCTGCTTTGAGTTTGAAGTATTCACCTCGAAAAGGGATGATTTTGACGTCGTCAATGGAATCATCGTTCATTCGAGCTACCTTATCGGAGTACAGACCCGCACAGTTTACAACAAGCTTCGCCTGGAAGGTTCCTTTTGAAGTTTCAATGTAGTTAATGGAATCTTTCTGATTTATTTCCAGCACTTTATGCTCTAGAAAAATTCCTCCACCCAGCTGCATGATCTTTCTACCAAATCCTAAAGCTACTTGTAAGTAATCTACAATTCCTGTTTGAGGAACATGGATTGCACCCACACCCATGCAGTAGGGTTCGTATTCCTTTAGTTCATCTATGCTAATTTTTCGTGTTCCGGTCAATCCATTTTCCAAACCCCTTTCCAAAAGCATGTTCAGGAGTGGTTTCTGAGATTCACGGGTAGCCACGACGACCTTTCCGGTGATTTCGTAAGGAACCTTTTCCTCTTTGCAAAAAGTAAGGAGTTCGTGGTATCCTCGAATGCAATTGATTGCTTTGAGGGAACCGGGCTTGTAATACAATCCGGAATGAATTACTCCGGAGTTATTGGCAGTTTGGTGCAATGCGAGCTGGCTTTCTTTCTCCAGAATGGCAATTTTTAAATCAGGACGAGCTGTGATCAACTTGTACCCAGTAGCAAGTCCCACAATTCCACCACCCACTAAAACAACATCATAGACCATCTTTGAAAAATTTAAAACAAATATAGGTTTTGAAGGAATAAATGCGCTGTGTGGATCTAAAATTTGAACTATTTACCCCAAAAATCAGTCTTAGAACCTGTTCGCTTTTGTTTTTATTATAAAAAGAACCGCTTAAAAATATCTCCTAACTTTGCAGCCTCAATGAAACGATCTGTTTCCCGACATATGCTTCGATTTTTATTTTTAGGTTTCTTCTTTCTCTGGGCCTCAGTTTCATTCGGTCAATTTACCCTCAAGGGAAAGGTGACGGATGCTGAAACTGGCGATCCAATCGCTTTTGCGAGCGTTTTCCAAAAAGGAAAAACGTCTGGCATTACCACAGATTTTGAAGGAAATTACTTTTTGCAGGTTTCAAGCCTAGCAGATAGCCTCACTGTCAGCTACCTAGGCTATTCCACGCAATCAAAAGTATTGACCAAGGAGGCCAATCAAACGCTCAACTTCCAACTTTGGCCCGTAGCGTTTGAGTTGGGAACATTCGTGTTTGAGGCTGGTGAAAACCCTGCCTTTGAAGTGATCCGCAAGGCCGTGGAAAAGCGAAAGGTGTATGACAAACGGAGTTTGGATGCCTACCAAACAAAAAACTACACCAAAATCGAGGTCGACATTGATAACCTATCCGAGGAGTTTAACCAGCGGAAATCGGTTCGCTCGGTGACAGCAGTCTTGGACAGCATTCGGCAGCTCACCAACGAGGAAGGCGAGAAGATATTGCCGGTGTTTTTCTCGGAGACGGTGTCTTCATTTTATTACCGCAACAATCCCGAGTTGCGCAAGGAGGTCATTGAAAAGACCAAAGTAACAGGAGTAGGCATCACCGACGGTTCCACCACCTCACAGATCACTGGGTCTGTATTTCAGGAGTACAACTTTTACAAAAATTGGTTGGCCATCCTCAACAAGGATTTTATTTCTCCTATCGCAGATGGCTGGAAAACCTATTATGACTACGATTTGCTTGAGGAGGTCCTGGTAGGTCAGGATAGCTGCTACAAACTACAGGTGTATCCCCGTCGAGAGCAAGACTTGGCCTTTACGGGCACGATATGGATCAAGAAGTCCGATTATTCCCTTAAGCAGGTAGACTTGACTATTCCCAAGGCTGCCAACTTAAATTTTGTGGATCGAATTAAGATTCAGCAGGAACTAGTTCCTACGGCTGCAGGCGCTTTGATGCCCTCAAAAACTCGTGTGCTACTTAAAATCGGGCAAGTCACGGAGAACTCGGCAGGGCTTTTGGCCAAATTCTACACGGCTACGGATAGCATTGTGGTGAATCAACCTATGGAAACGGCCTTTTTTGACCAAGCGGTGGTCTTGAAACCGGATTTCAACCAAGTTTCTGCCGACTATTGGAAGGATCGACGACCGGATCCATTGAGTGAGGAGGAGTTGGCCGTCTTGCAGATGGTCGATACGCTGAAGAAAATCCCGATTATCCGATTCTATTCCGAAAGCTTGAAGTTTTTTGCAACGGGCTACCTGCCTGTGAAGAAGTTGGATTTAGGCCCTTGGACCGAATTCGGCAACTACAATAATGTAGAAGGGCTGCGGTTGGGCTTTGGATTGCGAACCAACTATTCCTTCTCCAATAAATTCTTGATCGAGGGCTATGGGGCCTATGGAACCGTGGATCAGCGCTGGAAATATAAATTGGGATCTACCTGGATTCTCTCTCGGAAGCATTGGACTACACTGGGCGTACGAGTAGGTAGGGAGTTGGATCAAGTGGGCTTGGAGATGGAGAATCTTGAAGGCAATTCGATTTTCTTGGCCGCAAGCCGGTTTGGAACACTCCGTAGACCTTTTGTGTCGACCAACCAACGGTTTACTTTCCAACGGGAGTTCTTTAAAGGATTCTTGGTGACATCAAGTTTGAACAAGAGTCAATTTGATCCGCTCTTTGACTTTTACTACTACGAACAGGGATCTAAAGCTTTGCGAACGAGTTTCCAGACCACCGAAATCCGCACCGGTATTCGCTATGGTCGAGACGAAGTCATCCTAATCAATGACAACACCCGAGCCTCCTTGGGATCTAG
>JBIIGH010000087.1:0-9473 GCA_044236565.1 Algoriphagus sp.
TTTACCAACAGCTGCTGCTGGAACTAGGAACTACCGCGAATCGGGTGCTCTTTTTTGATGATTTAAAAGCCAATGTGCACGGTGCTTCTTCCGTAGGTATTCAGGCCATCCAGGTAGTCGGGCCTGAGACGCTGCTTAACTTTTTTGGAGATGTATAAACCCAAGGAATACCTCATTCATGGGGTATTGTTCCTGCTTACCCTCGTGACCACCACACTCGCTGGCGGAGAGTGGATTTACGGTAAATCCATTCTTGCCTCAGGAGAAGCAGCCTTGACCTGGCCTTTTTTTGTACGTTCTCTTGAGTTTTCAATCCCATTTATAGGCATCCTTCTCGTCCACGAGTTGGGGCACCTATTTACCTCCATCTACCACAAAGTACGCTGTAGCCTACCTTATTTTATTCCCGCTTGGCTGGGATTTTTGGGGAGTCCCTCCCTTGGCACCTTTGGCGCGGTGATCCAAATGAAGGGGAGAGTCAACAGTCGAAAAAAATATTTTGATATCGGTATCGCCGGTCCTTTGGCTGGATTTGTCCTTGCACTAGGGGTTTTGGTGTATGGATTTGTGACCCTGCCTCCGGCAACTTACCTCTATGAAATTCATCCGGAGTATGCAGATCCCAATTTCCAAGGCTATGGAGAAGAAGTGATGGAGTTTGAACTTGGAAAAAACGTGTTATTCTGGGGTTTGGGCGAACTGCTCGCTGATCCAGGGCGTCTACCCGCCATGTCGGAGTTGATTCACTATCCCTATTTATTTGCGGGATACTTGGCGCTCTTCTTTACGGCACTCAACCTTTTGCCCATCGGGCAGTTGGATGGGGGACATGTGCTTTTTGGCTTGTTTCCAAAGCGACATGCATTGATTTCTCTTGTTGTCTTTGTAGCATTCCTCTCCTATGCAGGCATGGGAGTGATTCGCCCTTCTTTGCCCTTGGAGGAACTCGTAATTCGGATCCCCCTTTACCTGGGATTTTTATATCTCTGCTTATCGAAGTCTGACCTTTCGCAGCTCAACCGAGTTACCCTAGTGCTCCTCCTTGCTGCAAGCCAATACTTAATCTCCTTCTTTCAGCCCAACTGGGAAGGCTATCAAGGCTGGTTGTTTTTTGCCTTTTTACTCGGTAGGGTCATGGGAATACGCCATCCTGAAGTGACGGGTAGCATCTCAGTGGATACCAAAAGAAAGGTATTGGGCTGGCTAGCACTCCTGATTTTTGTGCTCTGCTTCTCGCCTCAACCCTTTCAGACGAATTAATCGTCAACGGACCACAGTCCACTGTCGACAGTCGAGGTGTTGTGGGAAGGAGTTTAGTGTCAAAAAGTACCACGACATTTCCAATCAGACCACAATTAACTGTGGTCTGTTGACCGTCAACTGTTGACTAATCTTTCAAGGCACGGAAGGCAACAATGCCACCCAGGACATTTCGTACCTTCGTAAAACCTTTGGTCTCCATGTACTTCTTTGCATTTCCACTTCGTGCACCAGAGCGGCAGTGTACCACGATCTCCTCGTGCTTGATTCCCGAGAGTTGCTCAAGCTGGTGGTCAAGTTCTCCCAAAGGAATGTTGTTCGCTCCAAGGTTATCCTCCTCGTACTCCCACTCTTCGCGCACATCGAAAAAGTGAAATTTTTCTCCTTTTGCTAACCTTTCTTTCAGTTCGTTTACGGTAATGTCTTCCATATTATTTTTTCACTAAGATTCGATACGATTGTGGACCGGAGTTACCCTGAACATAAATCAGGTATAATCCAGGATTTTGGTCTTTAAAATTAAGAGTTTCTCCATTAGCAGAAGGCACTCGGGATGGGAATACTTCTCTACCATAGGTGTCAACTACCCGCAAGGAGGAAAATTCGCCCTCTACCTGCACTTCGTTGACCGTGGGATTGGGGTAGATGCGAAGTGAGGGCGTTGATTCAATGGCTCCAGTTGATTTCCCCGTCAAACTGACATGTGGACGAATCAGCAAGGAACCGCTGACCTCTTTATTCTGCACCCATCCTCCGCCAACATTGTAAAATATACGATCCCCAAAGTTAGTACTCTTGTCAAGACCTACCTGTAGGAAGTCGTTGGTGAACTGAGTGAATCCCACATAGAAGGTTCCTGAAACAGGGATGGCTTCCTCCAAAGCGAAATAATGGATCTCTTGCCCAGGTCCCTTTGCTGCGATGACAACTTCTTTGGAATAGAGGGGCTTCTTGTCAAGTGCGGACCATACCACCAAATCCAGGACCTGATTGACTTGCCGGGCATTCGAAAAGTCGATGGATATCCCTTTCAAATAGACTGGTTCTGGTGTGGTATATTTTAGAGCGAGTTGGCCCGAGCGTTGATTAATCCCAGCGGTATAGTCTGCCACGCCCTGATCATACCCAAAGTAATCGCGAAGTGCGAAGCCGGTGCTTACCTTGTCATTGTCTCGGAAATCTACCTGTGCATAGCGGGTAGTGTCATTTCCGTTGATTGCAGTAAGGAGCCCGTCTCCAGTGACCAAGGCAATTTCAAAATTCACCACACCGGGTTTGGAAGGGATGGGAATCTCTGTGAAGGATCTGCTTACAATCGTTCTTCTTTCCAAGGCATTTGGAACAGGATTGAAGGGTGTGGTACTATTGATTGGAAGTAAATTAACCCCACTACTGTCACGAAGTGTAACGGAGAACTCCATGGCCTTAAACCGATTCTCAAGATTCTGAAATTCACTTTTGGCGGTAGACCATTTCCCTTTTTGATTTTTTTGTAAGAGTTCCCAAGGATATGCACCAAAGTCACCAAGACGAACGGTCGTTCCTTGGGTAAGGGCTCGGTCGGGATAGGCAAGGTCCGAACTGCTACGCTTCGAATTCAAGTACACGTAGTCCAAAAGCCAGGAATCAAAAGGACCACTTTGTCTTCCATTTGAAAAAAAGCGAAACTGAAAGTTAGCATGCTGCCATTCGGGCCGAATCAAAAGCGATTCTTGGAAAAAGCGGGTTCGATCTAGGGTGGGTCCGCCTCTTTTTTCCCAAACCGTAAGCCAGGTATTGTCAGGGCTTAAGATTTGTAAGCTGAGCCGGTCGTTGCTATCTGGAACTTCAGCTTTGCCTCCTGCTTGCCAAAAAAAGCTAAGGTATACCGTGGACTGCTGAGCCGCTGGAATCCCACTTAAATCAAGAGGGATACTGCTTAGGTAATCGCCCTCACCTTGGTCTTTTTCCTGCAAAGAGTAGGATTTGCCAGCTTCGTCCACTCCATTGAAGAGCACCATGCCGATGGAAGGAGCTTTGTTACCGATAGTCTCGGTGTAGGATGCTCCTTTTGCTTCCCACTTATTGGTTTGGATACCCTTTGAAAAATCATCCCAAAAGGGGAGGGAACTTGAATTCGTCTGTCTTGCTAGGACAGGACTATCCTTAGTTGAGTTTTTTGAGGACTGATGTATGGGTCCAAAAGAAACAAACTGAGCTAGGCTAGACCCTCCTTGACTCATCAAAGAGAAGAACAGTAGGGAAGTGAATAACCTGCTTGGCTTCAATGTTTTAATTTTTGGAAATCCAAAGATCAATCACGTCACCCGATTTCAGTCCAGAGCCCACAGCGGGGCTTTGCAAATACACTCTTCCAGGAGCTACGGAGTCGGTTTTGTTGTAGGTTTTTCTTCCCAACCGTAATCCTGAGCCGATTGCCAAAAATTCAGCTTCTTCTTCTTCCAAACCGACAAAATTAGGTGCACTTAGCAATTGATTGCCCATGCCATCACCTACCACCAAATCAATTTTTGATCCTTTGGCAATTTCGGCTCCTTCACGGATAGGAGCTCCTTTGTAGCGTTGTTCCAAGACAACATTTATTCCGATATCAGGAACATAGATAATATCTCCTCGCTGCAGTCCAATGTTGGCCAAGATTTCCTGCACATTCTTCAAGGGCATATTGAGTAAGCTTGGCATCTTAAGAATAGGGGCGTTTCGGGCATTTAGCGTCAAAAATATCTTTCGATCTTTTTTGACCAATGCATTGGCTTCAGGGAGCTGCTTTAAAATAGAGAGCGGATCCTTTTCCCCACTAAATCCAGAATCTGGAGAGATCTCATACTGCAATGAAGCACTATTCAATAGCTCCTCCGCTTGTTCATACGTCATTCCTGTGAGATCTGGAACGGATACAGTCTCTCCATGGTTGGTGTAAAAGGGCAGGTAGATCTTTAAAAAAATAAAGCCGAGCGTAACTGAAATCCCTGCAATCAAGAGCAGGTGTAGCCCGACTTTTTTTAGTTGTGGTAGGAGTGATTGCATGGTACAAAGATAGCGCCTATCAAAGTTTTGATTCTTTATTCGAAGAACAAAATTCAGTAAAACAGCTGAAAGTGGAAAAAAGTAAGCCGAAAGGTAACTTTCGGCTTACTTTTCATCACTGGATAATTACGCGCTTAATTTCTTGTAAGCTCGAACTATTTATTTTGAAGACATAAAGGCCAGAGGTAAACATCTCCCTACTAAACGTATAGGTCTGGTTCAAGGTATTTGGGAAGGTCAGTTCCCGTACCAAGGCTCCAGTAGATGAGATGATCTGAATGGTCACATTTTCTCTTTTTGGAAGATTGAATGCCACATTGACAAACTCAGAGGCCGGGTTTGGATAGATAACCGTATTCCGCTCAGCTGGAATGACAGGATCTGGATTTGCGCTTAGGAAGAGTTCCAAGTTGTCTAGGTAAACAGGTGAATTCTGCGTTCCCACCACATCCAAAACAAAAGCTAAACGAATCTCCTTTTTACCTTCTCCAGCAAATTCAGTGAGGTTGACATACTTCCGTTCGTAATTCCCTGCAGTGGATGGGTTGGCATTTCCTGTGCTTACTGTTGAAAGAGCGGTTCCTGCTTCTGACCAAACCACTTTATAAGTTTCTCCTTGATTTGTACTGGCCAGTACATAAAGTGTAGTTCCAGGATTCACCAATCCCGCTGCGACATCAAAGAAAACGCTGGCTTGACGGCTTACGGACAAGTCGAAGGAAGGTGTTCCCATCCAATAGGAGTTTCCATTGCTCACCCCTTCAAGGCGAGCTACATTGTTTGGACCTGTAGCGCCCGTCACTGCAGTCACTTGCCAAGGGTTTTGATCACTTTCTGGGTTGACACTTAGCCAAGGGCTGAGTTCGGTGCTGCTATTGAAATTTTGTCTCCAAGGCACTTCCAGTCTTCCAACATTCTCAATGGATGACCAATTGATTTCAGGTGCGGTTGCAATGTTTTGATCAAAATTCGGTTCAGCAACCCCAAACTTCAAGTTATTCTTTCCAATAGCAGTGGATTTGGCCAAGGTAAGATTTATGGATTGGCCAGGAGGCAGATTCGTAATAGAGCCTAAGAAAACTCGGTTTCCAGTATTATTTGTATTTCGTGAAAACAAGAATTTGGAAATCGGAAGGTTACCCGTATTGGTAACGCGAACTATTTCTTGAGTATGCGTTCCAGCACTGATAGGGCTAGGGGCTACCACATCATCGATCTTCAATTCGTATTTGAATTCTTCAGTGGGAACTACTCGAATGTTTCGAAGGAAAATATTGTTGCCAAAAGCATTTTTGGTCACCAAGGCTACCCGTACTTTCCCTAAGTCTTTAAATTTACTTAAGTTGACGATTTCAGTTCTGAATTGAGAGTTGCTCGTAGGGATAAACTCATTGACAGTCGGGTCAACTGTTTGCAAGCGAGTTCCACTCTTTTTGTAAGGCGGAGTGATGATGTCAAAATCCAAGCTACAATCTGGTGCGATGGCAACCAGTAATTCATCTTGGAATCCTGCTTGGTTGTAAGGACCATGTGCAACTTCAAATACCAACTGGGCATTTGGATACTTGGTTAGGTCAATTTGAGGAGAAATAAAGTAGTCTAGCTGTCCTTGCGCCTCGTATTCGTAATGACGAATGAATAGGGCAGGTTGAGCGCTTCCATCGAGGGTTAAATTGGTTTTTTCCCAAGTCAAGGACTTATCTGGGTTGCCAATGATCCAAGTTGCTGGAAGTGTGCTCAGCGAAACGGTGTACGGCAAGGTCAATTGGCCTTGCTGCACAGGGCGAGTAGTCAAGGTATTGTTTGATGAAACCAAATCTGATTGGTCATTTACCTGAACTACTGTAAATGAAAATTCATTTTCCTCTCCTCTGGTGTCAAGGTTGCCAAAAGTAAGGGTTACTTTTTCAGTGGTTCGGAGTTCTGTAGTAAATCGTTTGCTCTCGATTAAGTTGCCATTCCATCTAAATTCGATGCGAACAGAAGAAACAATTTCATTGCCAACGTTTTGAATTTCTACTTGCGGAGCGACGGTAGTTTGACACAAGGCATCTGCAGGATTCACTACTTTGAGTAGTGATATATCTCGAGTGGGAAGAATAGGATCTTTAGTTCCGCGGCCGTTTACTAGCGTTGCTCTTCGAGGGCTATTGGCCAATACCACATCGAATCGATCCACTTGACCTTTGGTAAACAGGTTCATGCAGCGATCTGGCGTATAATCCATGTAATTCTGGATCATGTTGTTGTTGCCACAAGAAAACCGGCTTGGGTTGTCATTGCAAATGGTCTGGTTTGGATTGTCTTGGTTTGGGGTGTCGAGGACAAAATCATCTACTTCGCAGCCTCCATCACCCCAGATATGTCGCAAGCCAAGGTAATGTCCTACCTCATGGGTGGTGGTTCTTCCAGTGGTATTGGCAGCTGTCCCGGGACCCGTTCCAAAAAAGAGGTAATCTACAGTAATCCCATCGCGAATTGATGCGCTTGGGACGAAATTAAGTCCTGGTAGGTTGGAGGTAGGGAAAGTAGCATAGCCTAGGAAAGGCGATACCAAAGGGACCACCCACATATTTAGGTATTCTTCTGGATTCCATTGGGAGGTTTGACCGATTAGGGTTGCGTCTTCTGGCGCATAAATGGTTTTGGGACCTTGTTTTCGTACAATTCCATTGGTAGGTAAACCATTTGGGTCCTGTTTGGCGAGAACAAATTCAATATTTGCATCTGCTGCCACGGGTAGAAACTCTTCCGGTGTGCGGCTGGCATCTGCATTCTTTCTTCGAAAATCCTCATTCAGTACCCGAATTTGCGAGAGAATCTGCGCATCCGAAATGTTGGCATCGACGCCTACGGCTGTTCCATTGTGAAGGACATGTACTACCACTGGAATCACGCGTGGTTCAGCCTGAACCTTCATGATCTGTGGCTTGCTATTTTTTTCAACGATCTTTTTGTTGATCCAATCTTCAAAAAAAGGCTTGGAGCCAAAAATTCCTAGTTCTTTTTCTTGTTGGATTTCAAGAAATGTATGTCCACATTTTTCGTTGTGACTGGCACCTTGGTGACTACTGCCACCTGAAGAGAACTCTTGCAATGTAACCCCCTGCCCAAAAGCAGTGAATGAACACACAAAAAATAAGACTGCAAGAAGCAGTTGTTTCCAGTTAAGTTGGTTTTGGTTTTTCATTCAGCAGTTGGTCAAGCCACGGTTAGGTTTACAGCTTCCACTCGTTTGATTTCGGGGATTGCTCTCAAGATTGCTTCTTCTACTCCCGCTTTTAGCGTCATGGAGGACATGGGGCAAGAGCCACAATTGCCCAGCATTTCAATTTTTAAAACAAAATCTTCAGTGAGCTCAACAACACGTACATTTCCTCCATCTGCTTCCAAATAGGGGCGGATTGTATCCAATGCGAATTCAATTTTCTCTCTCAGTACAGCTTCCATGCGCGTTGCTTAAAGTTTAATTTCTACTAGTTCTGTTTTCTCGAAAGAAGAGTTGCGAATCGCAATCTGACGAGCTACTTCTTCTGCGAGCTTGAGGTAAGCTTCCTGTGTGGGACCCGATTTCAATACCGCCGGATAGCCAGAATCCCCGCTTTCTCGGATGCTTTGAACAATTGGAATCTCTCCTAGGAAAGGAACCTCGTATTTTTCCGCCAACTTCTTGCCTCCATCCTTGCCAAACAAATGGTATTTGTGGTTTGGCAGTTCTTCAGGCGTAAAATAAGCCATATTTTCTACAACACCTAAGATGGGGACATTAATTTGAGCCTGTCGAAACATGCTCAATCCCTTCGTTGCATCTGCAAGTGCTACTTTTTGCGGGGTAGTGACGATGACTGCACCAGTGACAGGGACGGTTTGAACTAGCGTCAGATGGATATCCGAGGTCCCTGGAGGTAGGTCAATAAGCAAGTAATCCAGTTCTCCCCACTCCACATCCGCAATGAATTGGCGTAAAGCAGAACTTGCCATCGGCCCTCTCCATACCACCGCACTGTCTGTGGGCGTCAAAAAACCAATGGACATCATCTTTACGCCATACTGCGTGATGGGCACAATGATGTTCTTTTCGCCCTCTTTTTTGACAGCAGGCTGCTCTCCTTCCACGTTAAACATGGTAGGGATCGAAGGGCCTGAAATATCCGCATCAATCAACCCTACCTTCGCGCCAAGCTCCGCGAGAGCAACCGCTAGGTTTACCGAGGTAGTGGATTTGCCTACGCCGCCCTTTCCAGAAGCGATGGCAATTATGTTTTTTACTTGAGGTAAAACGGGCGCTGCATCACGTACAGTAGTTACGGTAGCAGTCATGGTGATGTCCCATTTCCAATCCGTTCCAAAATCTTCAGTCAATACTTCCAAGCAATTATTTTTGATGACTTCCTTCAAGGGACAAGCAGGAGTCGTAAGAACCACTGTGAATCGTACCTTATTGCCTTCTATTTCGATCCCTTGAATCATTCCTAAAGAAACCAAGTCCCGCTTGATGTCTGGGTCTTGGACTTTGGAAAGGGATTTTTTCAACAATTCTGGAGTCAATTGCATTGCTTTTGGAATTTTTTTGCAAGTTAGGTCAAGAATGCGTCTTAGAAAAACCTGAGCGATCATTTTCACCGCCTGAAACCACTGATTTTCTTCTGCTGTAATAGGTATCGATTTCCCGTTGGTTCCTTACCTTTGCATCCCTAATCCTTCCTATGTCCATCAGTAAATTCACCACCGACAAAGTAAAAGAACGCGTTGACATCGTCGAGGTGATTGGGGATTACGTGCCCTTGAAGAAAAAAGGACAAAACATGTGGGCTTGTTGCCCTTTTCATGGGGAAAAAACACCCTCTTTTTCTCTTTCACCGGCCAAACAAATTTACAAGTGCTTTGGCTGCGGGAAAGCAGGTGATCCCATCCAATTCGTCATGGACATCGAAGGCATCGGTTTTCAAGAAGCCATTCGCCAGCTTGCTGGAAAGTACGGGATTGAGGTCGAGGAGGAGGCAAACCTTAGTCCTGAGCAAAATCTGGAACAGAATGAACGGGAAAGCCTATTTATTGCGGTAAATTTTGCCAAGGATTTTTTTGTAAAAAACTTAGAAACCGACGAGGGAAAGTCCATCGGCCTGAGTTATTTCAAAGAGCGAGGTTTTACCCCTCAAATCATCCAAAAATTTGACCTGGGTTAT
>JBIIGH010000088.1:0-9414 GCA_044236565.1 Algoriphagus sp.
ATTTCCTCCGATTTTGATGATAGAGATTTTCATAGGCCCCTCAAATTAGTAAAATTACTCCAGAAGTTTGCTTAGAACCGCCTGTGCTGCATAAATACGGTTGAGTGCTTGCTGCTGTACCAAGGACCGGGGACCATCAAGGATCTCATCCGATAACTCTACATTTCGTCGTACGGGAAGACAATGCATGACTTTGGCTTCTGGTGCATTTTGGAGATGTGCTTCTGTAAGCATCCAGCGCTCATCTGTGCACAGAATCTTTCCATATTCATTGAAAGCGGACCAGTTTTTAACATACACAAAATCAGCATTTTGAAGTGCTTCACTTTGATCATTGGTCAGGGTTGCTCCCTGCGTAAACTCCGGATCTAATTCATACCCTTCTGGGTGGCAAATGGTGAGGTCATGGCCCATCCCTAAACTCCATTCTGAAAAGCTATTGGCTACTGCATGCGGTATCGCCTTGATATGTGGTGCCCATGTGAGGACCACTTTCGGATTTTTTTTGCCTTTAGCCAATTCTTGAATGGTGAGTTGGTCGGCCAAACTCTGCAGGGGATGACGAATGGCAGATTCTAAACTTACGACCGGAATTTTGCAGTATTTGATAAATTGATGCAGCACAAAGTCAGCAACATCCTCTTCCTTTTGAGTGAGTGAGGGAAAAGCGCGAAGTGCCAAAATATCAAAATAGGATCCCAATACCCCGGCAGCATCTTTGATATGCTCTACGGTACCTTTATTCATGATTACACCTTCTTGCATTTCCAATGCCCAACCTTCCTTGTCCATATTGAGAACGATGGCTTCCATGCCCAACTGCTGTGCGGCGATCTGGGTGGAAACACGTGTGCGAAGGGAAGGATTCAAAAAAATACAGCCCACACGTTTTCCTTTACCTTTTTCGGCATGTAGGCTTGGATTTGCTTTGTATGCTGCTGCCAGATCCAGCAATTCCTGACCGAGTGCTTTGGATTCAAACTTGATAAAATGCTCCATGGTAGGGAAATTTTAGTGAATTTAGCTTGCCAACACTTCTTTTAAAGCAGTTACAAATGAATGTAACTGATTCCAGTCAACTGACAAAGGAGGAAGGAGTCGAATGGTTTCCTTTCCTGCTGCAGAACCGGTAAACATCTTGTATTTGGATACCAACAGGGAACGAATGGGTCCTGCGTCTTGATTTAAATCTAAGCCGATCATCAATCCTTTGCCCCGTACTGCTACCACTCCTGGGATAGTTCGGAGTTCAGCCATGAGCCGCTCTCCAAGTTCCAATGCTTTTTCTTGCAATCGCTCGGCCTCAAGTACCTCCAATACAGCAAGACCTGCCGCACAAGCGAGATGATTTCCTCCAAAGGTGGTTCCTAAGAGCCCATAGCTTGCCTTGAATTCTGGAGATAGTAAAAGCCCTCCAATTGGAAAACCATTCCCCATGCCCTTGGCGATAGTGATCAGGTCTGGATAAACTCCATCCACCCATTGGTGTGCAAAAAACCGTCCGGTGCGGCCATAACCAGACTGCACCTCATCTAGGATGAGTTTGGCCTCGTATTTCATCGCCAATTCGTATAGGCCAAGTAAGAAATCTGGATTAGGTACTTGAATTCCACCCACGCCTTGGATTCCTTCTACAATGATTCCGGCAATAGATCCTGTCGAAAGGACTTTTTCTACCGATTCTAGATCTCCAAACGGAAGAATATGGAAATCCTCACGCGAATTGCAGGGAGCAACTAGTTTGGGATTGTCAGTGAGCGCTACAGCGGCGGAAGTTCGTCCATGAAAAGAACCTGAAAATGCAATGAATCCAGCTTTCTGCGTCACAAATGAAGCCATTTTCAAGGCGTTCTCATTTGCCTCTGCACCTGAATTCACCAAAAATAGCTGGTAGCTGTGTAAGCAGGATAATTCAGCAAGTTTGTCTGCGAGGGTTTGCTGAATGGGAATTTGAATTGAATTGGAATAAAATCCCAATTGATTGACCTGCTCGCTGATTCGTTTGACATAGTGGGGATGACTATGCCCAATGGAAATGACCGCATGGCCGCCATACAAATCCAAATACTCCTGACCTTGTTCGTCCCATAAGCGACACCCATCGGCTTTGACTAATGTTACTGGGATCAGGGGATAGACGTCGAATAAATTCATCTGTTAAGGTCTAAGTAGGTTGATTTTAGTAGGCCGATTAATTTAGAAGGCGATTGATTTCAGGTTTAAACCCATTTTCTCATCCAAACCAAAGGCTAGGTTAAAGTTCTGAATAGCCTGTCCAGAGGCGCCTTTCAATAGGTTATCTATTGCGGAATAGACCACGAGCTGTCCCTTTTCTACTTGAAGCGAGAGGAGGCACTTATTGGTATTGACCACCTGTTTTAAATCGAGTTCCTGACTCGAAATGTGTGTGAATGCCGATTCGGTATAAAACTCCTGATAGGCTTCTATTGCTTCCTCCTGTGTTCCACCAAATGGGAAATAGGCGGTGATCCAAATCCCTCGTGTGAAGTTGCCACGGTAGGGAACAAAAAGAAGATCTACTTCATTTGCTGGATTTAGCTGCTGGAATGTTTGCTTGATTTCTTTTAAGTGCTGGTGCGTAAACAGCTTATATACCGAAACATTCGATGTTCTGTAGCTAAAGTGCGAGGTATCTGTCAAACTTTTACCAGCTCCAGTCGAGCCAGTTATTCCAGTTACATGCACAGGTCCTTGGATCCAGCCTTTTTGTATTGCGGGAGCGAGTGCAAGCTGGATTCCTGTGGCGAAGCAACCAGGGTTGGCAATACGGGTTGCAGTTTTGATTTTTTTGGTATTGACCTCAGGTAGTCCATACACAAATCCAGCTGACTCATCTCTAAAATCCGTAGACAAGTCAATGATAACGGTGGCATCTGGAAAGGAATGCTGCTTGAGAAATGTGGATGCTTCCCCATGCGGCAAGCACAAAAAAACCGCATCAAGTCCTTTGGTTGGAATTGCATCTGTGAAGCTTAAGTCGCAATCCCCTAACAAATCACGATGTACCTGATCTACACGGACACCTTTTTGACTATTGGAATGCAAGCAAACTAATTCGCAGGCAGGATGATGAACTAGAAGACGAATCAACTCAGCTCCTGTGTAGCCTGCTGCTCCAATGATGGCTGTTTTTACCTTAGTCATTTGAATGGTTCACCTTGTGAAAAATACCGGTTTGGTTACCCAAAATACGGGTAAAGCCTTTGACATCCTCTCCTGTGTAGCCTTTGTTCATTTCTCCGTAGGAACCGAACTTGGCAGACATCAAGTCGTGCTCAGAGGTAATTCCAAGTAAGGTAAATCGATAGGGATGCAGCATCACTCGAACCTCGCCTGAAACCTGTTCCTGCGTACTTTCTAGAAATGTTTCGAAGTTTCGCATTACAGGATCCAAGAAGTGGCCTTCGTGGAGATGGTTACCATAAAACTCGGCTACCTGTTTTTTCCAATAAAGCTGCCATTTGGTCAAAGTATGCTTTTCAATCAATTGGTGGGCTTTGATGAGAATTAAAGGAGCGGCTGCTTCAAAGCCTACACGCCCTTTGATGCCGATGATGGTATCGCCTACATGGATATCTCTACCGATTCCGTAAGGGGCTGCCAATGATTGCAGTTTTAAAATGGCTTCTACTGAACTAGCATATTGGATTCCATCGATCCCTTTAATTTCTCCTTGAACGAAAGTCAATTTTACTTCTTTTGGCTCTTTTTCTGTAACTGGAGTAGGCCAAGCTTCTTCAGGAAGGTAATCTGAGGAAGTGAGTGTTTCTTTTCCACCTACAGAAGTACCCCAAATTCCCTTGTTGACCGAATAGGCTGCTTTTTCAAAATTCATGGACACCCCATGTTTTTTGAGGTAGTCAATTTCTTCTTGTCGGCTTAATTTTAGATCTCGGATAGGCGTGATGATTTCAACCTCTGGAATAAGAATTTGGAAAATCATGTCAAATCGTACCTGGTCATTTCCTGCACCGGTAGAGCCATGGGCTACTGCTTGGGCTCCGATGGATTTGGCATATTCGGCAATAGATTTGGCTTGCACAATGCGCTCAGCAGATACAGAAAGGGGATAGGTGTCATTTTTAAGCACATTGCCATAGACTAGGTAGCGGATTACAGATTGGTAGTAATCTTGAACCACATCCAAAATTCGGAAAGAAGCTACCCCTAAGTCATGGGCTCTTTGGGCAACGTCTTGAAGTTCCTTCTCTGAAAATCCTCCTGTATTGACCAATACTGCATGGACTTCATGACCCAAATCTTTGGAGAGGTGAAGTGCGCAAAAGGTGGTATCCAGTCCACCGCTGTAAGCTAAAACTACTTTTTTCATGAGATCATCCGTTGAAGGAGTTCAAAAGAGTAGAAATTGAAGTACTCAATTGATCTTCCCAGAGTTTGTTTTTATTTCTTGGAATTTGGATCGTAAAGCATGGCAGTGCACAAGCAGTTTTGTCTGTTTTTTGACATCAGAATCTCAAAATTGATACAGCTTTGGCAACCCTTCCAAAATTCTTCGTCATCGGTCAATGCGGAGTACGAAACAGGCACATAGCCCAATTCCGAATTTATTTTCATCACAGCAGCACCTGTCGTCAATCCAAAGATTTTAGATTCTGGAAACTTTACTTGGCTTAGCTTGAAAACTTCTTGTTTAATCTTTCGTGCCAAACCATACTGTCGGTATTCTGGAGCAACAATCAAACCTGAATTAGCGACAAACTTTCCATGTCCCCAAGCTTCAATGTAGCAAAATCCAGCCCACTTTCCTTCCGGGGTTAGTGCAATGACTGCTTTTCCTTCATCCATTTTGGCTTCCAAGTAGGAGGGACTTCGCTTTGCAATGCCTGTACCTCTCGCCTTGGCAGAGTTTTCCATCTCTGTAGCTATTTGGCTTGCATATTCTTTGTGGCTGCTTTCAGCAACGACAATTTGGAATGTGATTTCTTCCATAGAATTGGTCTAATCGATGCGGTCCTTTGTTGGGCAAGGACCTGTAAATTGATGAATATAGTTTTAGGGAGCTATTGTTGTTTTCCGCTAGGGAAAACGAAAGTACGTCTAGGGTTATACCCTAAAGGTCTGCCTCAATCGTGCAACAAAAAAAGTTTTGGATACCAAAGCGCATCCAGCCAAAGGAATTGGCAAGAAAAGAATAGGAGCGTTGATTGCTTTCGTTTCCATAATTTGAGGGTGCAAATGTTACACCTCCTGCAATTAATTGCAAGTATTTATTTTAATTTTTTATAATAATCCCAATTATTTTTCCAAATCATAAAAAAAGGGTCTAAAAAATTAATCTTAGACCCTTTAAGTTGAGAACCTGGAAGTTACTGCGCCATCTCTTTCAAAGCAGCTACCAATACATCGCAATCGGCCGTACTCGTGTAAATGTTTGGACTCACGCGTACCCCTTGTACTCCAGCTCCATCGATAGGTGCAGTAAATATCTTGTACTTATCCATCAATATTTTTCCCATATCAGCAGGACTGTATTTTTCTACCCACACATTCCCAATGCCGCAGCATCTGGCTGGATCTTCAGGTGTATTTACTCGAATCCCAGGAACATTTCGAACTTGGTCTGACCAATATTTTTGGATAAATCGCAGTCGATCTTCCTTCCGCTTGGACCCAATTTTCTCTTGGAAAGCAATAGAGTCCAACACCGTCAAATCTGTAGCTACAGGGTGAGTTCCGATATGATTGAGGTAGGCAATGCTGGTCAGGTTTAAGTTGCCAGGCGCCAGAAGTGGTTGAATTTTAGATATCTTATCTTTTTTCACGAATAACAAGCCTGCACCTAGGGGAACACTCAACCACTTGTGCAAGCTGGATCCGTAATAATCACAATCCAAGTCTTTCATGCTGAAGGTGAAATGCCCTACGGCATGCGCTCCATCCAACATGACTTCTACACCCTGTGCATGTGCCATGTCAGCTATTTTCCGCACGGGAAGTATGTGTCCTGTGATGTTGACAATATGTGGCACCATGATGAGTTTAGTCTTGGGAGTAATCGCCTTTCGGTACACCTCCACCACTTCTTCATCGGATTTTGGGTGCATTGGAATGTCCACTTTTACCGTTTTGATGCCCCAGCGCTTGGATGCCAGTTCAAACATGGTTTGCATGGTGCCATAATCCTGGTTGGCGAAGATCGCCTCATCGCCAGCTTTCCAGGGGTAGCCTGAAATAATCAAGTCCAAGGATTCGGTCGTATTTCGAGTCAATACCACCTCTTCGGGGGAAGCGCCTACCAAAGCGGCTAGCGCCGCTGCAGATTTGGCTTTGTTCTCAAATTGAACCCCACGCATGTAATGCGAGGCTTGGTAGTTGATCTCTCGGATATGGGTAATGTACTTTTCTAATAGCTCTTCAGGCAGAAAACAATAGTAGCCATTCTCAAAGTTGAGGTAGTCTGGCTTGAGGCGGTAGCCTGCACGGAGCTGATCCCAAATGTCCTCACGATCCCAATCCAAGGCATCAAAGTCAAAAGCCTTCAGTTCGGATGGAAGTAAGGATCCCCCGAGGCCTAAGGCAGCAAAATACTTTAAAAAGGAGCGTTTTTTCATGGGATTGAAATTAAAGGAGGTAGGAAAGTAACCAAACTAAAAGTAAAAAAATAGCCATCCATGTAATCCAAGGTGCTCGTTTAGGAAATTCAAACTGGCAAATCGGACAAATTGAAAGAGATTGGTCTACTTCCATCGCGCAGGAGGGACATTCTTTGGTTTTCAAAATTTGGGAACTCTTTGGTGTGGTGGCTGTTTAAGACATTAAGTAACAAAAAATCAAATGAAAATAGAAATTTGGTCCGACATCGCTTGTCCATTTTGCTACATCGGCAAACGCAAACTAGAAAAAGCTATTCAGCGATTACCCGACTCCGAGGGGATAGTTTTGGAGTGGAAAAGCTTTCAGTTGAATCCAACCCTTCAAACTGATCCGAATCAAAATACATTGACCCACCTAGCGGAAACAAAAGGTTGGACGATGGAGCAAACGGTACAAATGACTGCACAGGTAACAGCAATGGGGAAGGAGGAAGGGCTGAACTTCAATTTTGAAAAGACCGCAGTAGCAAATACAAAACGATCCCATAGACTATTGCATCTGGCTAAGAAGTATAATTGTCAAAATGAATTGAAAGAGCAGTTGTTTAAATTTTATTTCGAAGAGGGCAAAAACATAGATGATCTTGAAACGCTACTTCAGTGCGCCGAGCACGCAGGAATCCCTCAAGCCGAAGCCAAAAAAGTATTGGATAGGCAAGGGTTTGAGGAGGAAATTGACCAAGATGTCTACGAATCCAGATTAATTGGCGTGCAAGGCGTTCCGTTCTTTGTTTTTGACCGAAAATACGGCATTTCTGGAGCACAGCCAGATGAGGTGTTTGATCGGACACTACAGCAGGCCTTGGATGAAGTCAAGTGAGGTCTGAACACTGAATAAATTTCAAAAAAAAAGGACGGGATCCACTCCCGCCTTTTTGTCTTTTATAATTATCCGGTTTGCAAGAAGCTACCGAAGGAGATACTAGTTGAAGTTCACCTAAATCGGCAGTGGACGGTTAACTGTCAACTGTTGACAAATATTACCAAACCCCTCGATTTTTCATTTTCAAGGTGTAGACTGCATCCATTGCCGTGATAAACAAAACATTGCGCGTAAGGGTACCGAAAGTAACATTTGCAGTCCAATCTTCGGGTACCGGGATGTGTGCTATTTTCTCTCCATTACGATCAAAAACAGTTACCCCTTTTCCAGTTAAGTACACATTACCTCGATCGTCAATGGTCATTCCATCGGAACCCATCTCGCAAAACAAGGTTTTGTTGGTCAAGTATCCATCAGCCTGAATGTCATACTTCCAAGTTTTGGAGGCCCCGATATCCGCTACAAACAGGTGCTTTCCATCTGGAGTACCAATAATCCCGTTGGGTTGCTTTAAATCTTGAGTTACCCGGAAAAGTTCGGTTCTATCTTCGGAAAGGAAATACACATGCTGCCCATCTTGTTGCATTTCCTTGCTTCGAACTCCCTCCCAATAGGGACGTGGATACAAGGGATCTGTGAAATACAGACCTCCACTTGGTCGAACCCAGACATCGTTGGGACCATTTAATTTTTTGCCTTTGAAGGAAGGAACCAAAACCGTTTCTTTTCCAGTTTTTACGTCAAGCTCCACCAATTCATTCTTTAAATCAGCCGCAGCAATCAGCTTGCCATCCAATTGAAAGTAAAGCCCATTGGAACGCCCAGTTCCTTCTTTTGCGAGTGAAATCTGGTTGCTATTTGCATTCCACACGTAGATTTTATCATTGGGTTGATCGGTGAAATAGATATCGCCAAAACGATTGACAGCGGGACCTTCCGTGAAGGAAAACCCATCTTTAACCAATTCAAGTTGTGCACCTTTAGCTATAATCCCACGCTTATCCTCTACCTGTGCGAAGAGCGATTGACTGAGTAATGAAATGCCTAGTACCAGGCTATGGAAGTAAATTTTTGGGTTCATTCGTAAATTCATTTTCTGTTAAGTACCAAAATAATCTTATTCAGTTCAGGGCTGTAAGCCAACCTTGTAATCCCTTGGTGGCTCGAAGATTCTATTTTTCCCAGAGAATGCCAATCTCTTTCTTGAATATGTTTGGTGAAAACTTCATTCCCCTTCGCCATCAAGAGGTGATTTTTGTCCAGCCAAATGAAATCCTGGGAGCCTGGAATCGCGTATCCATACTTCTTTTTTACCCCTGTTTTCAAGTTGACAGTGGAGATGCCAAAAGCTTTGCCCTGACTAGTTTCTTTACTATTTTTTCGATCTAAATAGGAGATTTCAGGGGTGGTAGGTCGTTTTCTGACTGTTCTTCCAATATCCGTATCTAAGGTGTCCACCATTCCTTTTCCACGCACATACACCAAGTTATTGGGTTCGCCAAGCACAAAGAGTGCGGCCTTCCCATCGTAAAAATCGTAATAGCCCACTGGAAAAATATCGTCATACAATAGTTCTGGGGCTTCCCCAGTAATCGGGTACAACCACAACCGTTGGGTGCCATCTGGCTCAACTACGATGGCCGAAAAATAGGATCCACATTCGGTTAAGCTCGGCGAAAACTCACTACGATCGGGGCTTTGGGTCAGGTTGGTAAATTTTTGCGTTCGAAAGCTGTACAGGATCAGGTCGTTATTTCCTTTGGCATCGGCAGCAGAAAAAATCAATTCGGAATCGTTGATGAAGCTGGGTTGATTGTCGTATTCAGGCCGATTTGTCAGCGGCTTGGCGGTAGCAGGTAAGAGTTTGATTTTTCCACCTTTGCCTTCCACATCCATCACCCAGAGGTCAGTGGATGCCTGTGCCAGCCCTTTCGTGTGCTGAATGAGTAGGCAAAT
>JBIIGH010000089.1:0-9265 GCA_044236565.1 Algoriphagus sp.
GTAGGACACACGCTTGGCTTACCGCACAACTTTGCTTCTTCTGTAGCTTACCCAGTTGAAAAGTTAAGAGATGCCGCCTTCACAAAGGAATTTGGTACTGCTCCTTCCATCATGGATTACGCGCGATTCAACTACATCGCACAGCCTGAAGACAAGGGTGTGAGCTTGATGCCTGATGTAGGACCTTACGATAAATATGCCATCATGTGGGGTTACAGACCTATTCTTGATGCGAAGAGCCCAGAGGCTGAACTTCCTACTTTGAACCAGTGGATTCTAGACAAGAAAGGTGATCCTGTGTACCGCTACGGTCGTCAAGGCAATAGCTATGATCCAACTACACAGTCTGAAGACTTGGGTGACAACTCTGTCACTGCTTCTGAGTATGGCATCAAGAATTTGAAGCGTATCCTTCCCAACTTAATGGAGTGGACGGCTGAGAAAGAGAAGCCGTACAAAAATTACGAAGACCTTGAAGAAATGTATGGTCAGGTAATCGGTCAGTTTAACCGTTACATGGGCCACGTGCGCAATCATGTAGGAGGTGTAATGGAAGTCTACAAGTCATCTGGTCAAGGAGAAGCGGTGTACACACACCAAACCAAAGAAATGCAGAAGGCTGCGGTTGCTTTTGTGAACCAGCAACTTTTCACCACCCCAAGCTGGTTGATGGACGAAAGCATCATTGCTAGAATCGAGGACTTCGGTGCGCTTGAGCGTATTCGTGGCATCCAGGTAAGTACCCTTAACGGAATCTTGGAGTGGGGTAGACTGGGTAGAATGATCGAAAACGAAGCATTGAATGGTGCTCAGGCCTACAAAATGACTGAACTGTTCGATGACTTGAGAAAAGGCATTTGGACTGAACTTGGCGCTGGCAAATCCATCGACGTGCACCGCAGAGCTTTGCAGCGCGCGCACATCGAGCGATTGGAATTGCTATTGACTGGAAGCGTTGCTGCCCTGCCTGCTCAATTTAGAGCTTTTGCTGGTGCACAAATCAATGCTGCTCAATCTGACATTCGTCCAATGGCTAGAGGGGAATTGAAGACGCTTCAAAGCCAAATCAAATCCGCCATCGGTAGAACATCCGATCGCATGAGCAAGCTTCACTTGGAAGATGCTTCAGAGCGAATCAATAAAATCCTGAACGAGTCATCAGGAGAATAAAACAAAAGGGGGTCAAAATTTGACCCCCTTTTTTTACGCATCTCATTTTTTTGTTACTTTGAGTTTCTCGAATCCACTTATGTCATCCTCGCATTCTATTCTTCGGTCCCATCAACTTCGGATTACCGACTGCCGTCTGGCAATCATCCGTGAGTTTCTGGACAAAAATATAGCCTTATCCCATGCGGATTTAGAGGAAACCCTCAACAATGAGTTTGACCGAGTGACGATCTACCGTACACTTAAAACTTTTTTAGAAAAAGACCTGATCCATAAGGTCCTTGACGATAGCGGTGCGACGAAGTATGCCTTTTGCAGCCATGGAGAAGAAGCCCATGTACATAACCACGAGCATGTGCACTTCAAATGCGAAAAGTGTGAAGAAACCACCTGCCTCGAAGACATTTCCTTGCCTACAATCTCCCTCCCGAAGGGCTTTGAGAAAAAAGAGATGAACCTATTGGTGCAGGGGATTTGCGAAAAATGTCATTGATAGATTTCTGAGTCTACTACCTCTTCTTCCGGCCAACTAATTCCTGGAGGCAAATCAAGCACTGGAGGTCTTGAATCAAATTTTCCCCCTTCCGAATCATCTGAATTAGAAGTGGGTTCTTGCCGAGCCTTGCTCCATACCCCTAAAAAATAACTGATCACCACATAGGCTAATCCGCAAAGCAGTAGATCAATCAAGGTAGGACTCATGCTGTTTTTCTTGAAAAGATACAAGATTCACCAAAAAATTCAATGCCTAGCGCTCGGAAGAATAGAGTTTGAGCAGGATGCATTTGCTTAATCAATGGGATAGGTGGATATTTACTCGCGAAACTTTCATTGCCATGATTATCAAAACCAAAAAATACCAACTTCCCACGACAACCTATATCAAAATGGGATTAGTATCCATCCTCAAAGAACAGTGGTGGGTCATTTTGATTGCCTTGGCCATTTGCTGTGGCTATTTCTGGATCGCTTCGTTCTGGTGGTTTTTCGGAGCCTTGATTGCCTATGGTTTGTATGTCTTATTTTGGGCGATACAGTTTACGGGGGTCACCCAGATGGAGCAAAACAAACCCATCTTTCAGAAAATGGCCTACGAAATTGATAGCCGACAGATCTTGATGAAAATCAATGCCAAGGAAGGCATGCCAGTGCAGTGGAACATGATCAAACGAGTAGAAGTGACCAAAGATGCCTTTATCCTCTACCTATCAAAGGCTCAATTTATTCACCTGCCGTACAAAATCTTCAACTCTGACAACGATAAAAAATTCTTGGAAGCCATTCTGAAGCGAAAAGAATTGATCAACTAAGCTAAGGCTGGCCCGTGAGAGCCAGCCTTTTTTTTCCAGCACTTTTTTATTTCCAATTATCAAATCCCGAGTCTATGCAAATCAAACTTCTGGCTATCGGAAAAACGGATAACAAGGCAATACAAAACCTGATTGACGATTACAGCAGTCGACTCGGGCATTACATTCGCTTTGAACTAGAAGTAATTCCTGACCTGAAGCAGAGCAAGTCTCTCTCTGAGTCCCTTCAAAAAGAAAAAGAAGGGGAGCTAATTCTAAAAAAGCTAAGTTCCTCCGACGAACTTATCCTCCTCGATGAACGGGGGAAAACCTTCTCTTCACTCGAATTTTCGGATTACTTGCAGAAGAAAATGAACAGCGGTCTCAAGCAACTCGTCTTCGTGATCGGAGGCCCCTATGGCTTTTCGGAGGCAGTTTACGCTAGGGCAAATGGAAAGATTTCGCTTTCCAAAATGACTTTTTCCCACCAAATGATTCGTCCTTTTGTGGTCGAACAACTGTACCGCGCCATGACCATTTTGCGCAACGAGCCCTACCACCACGAGTAAGGTTTTTAAATTTTCTGATAATCCGCTTTTTCACCACTAACCCGAGAAAGAAAGGTTTGAGGTCCAATTCGATGAGCGGTGGACCGTGGACTGTTGGCTGTAGACCATTACCCCAATGTTAATTTTTTAGTCATTTTATTGTTCAATGTTACCAAATTGTTAACTTTATCACATTCAGTTAACATTAGCTTGATGGACTATGAAAAAAATACTCCCTTTCTTGCTCTTATTTCTAAGCATGACTTCTTTGGGCATTTGCCAAGAAAATGCGGCTCAGGCGTCTATTTCTGACTTTTCAAGTCCAGAAAAAAACTCCTATTCCCTGTTTTTAGATGAATCTGAACGCACGGTCTCCCCCCCAAACTGGGAAGCCCTCCAACTGGAACTGGATCAAAAAGCTGCCAAAAAGCTGGATTCCATCGCATTGCTTCGTGTGATTTTTCAAAAAACACACCAGCGCCTCTTAAAAAATTACCGTCAGCACTCCACCTTCAGCAACATGCTGGACGAGGGCGCATACGACTGCGTGAGTGGTTCCGCTGCACTTGGACTGCTGTTAGACCGCTATGGATACTCCTTTGATGTGGTAGAAACAGATTACCATGTTTTCATTCAAGTATACCTCGGTGGGAAAACTCTAATTCTGGAAAGCACCCTTCCTGTAGGCGGCATGATCACCGCTCCCTCTGCAGTAAGCAATTACTTGGCCGCTTACCTCAGCGAAGGCGCACCCGTAGCACGAAATATCAGTGAAGGCTTGGCAGGTACCAAAGTGATTACTGCAGACAATACTATTTTCAGAAAAGTCAACTTAAGCGAGTTGGCAGGTTTGCAACACTACAACGAGGCGATTGTACAGTTCAACAAGCAGAACTACAAACAGGCCAATGACTTGCTTACAAAAGCCTACGCGCGGTATCCATCGGAACGCATCGAAGGGTTAAAAGCGCTCAGCATCGACCTCGCCTACCACAGTTACGGCATCGATATCCGAAAATAGGGGCTTGGCCTTCTTCAAAAATTAGGGTGATTTAGTGGTGGTGATGGTGCCCGTCGGGTCCATGTGCATGACCATGCTCCAGTTCCACCGGTAGCGCCTCTCGGATGGAGACAATTTTTCCGTCAAACTGTAGATCCAAGCCTGCAAGGGGTGAGTTGAAATCCAAGTGTACGCCCATGTAATCCACCTTGAGTACCTCCCCGCGAAGGTGATTGCCTTTATCGTCCTGCATAGGGATGACATTTCCTACACGGAGTAAGTCTCTATTTTTTTTACCCTCCTCTTTGAAATTGGCCTTCGGGATAATCACTCGCTTCGAATCGTCGTAATCTCCATAACCATTTTCAAAGTCAATAAATACCGAAAAAGAATCACCGGCTGACTTGCCCTCCAATGCTTTCTCCAACACTGGAAGCAGGTTGTGGTGTCCGTAAAGAAAGTAAAAAGGATCTTGCTCAGTTACGGTCTCGTACCAGCGCATGCCTGTTTCCCCATCATCTACGAGTAAGATGTAAGAAACTGCAACCACCTTGTCTTTTGTAGCAATCATAGCTAGAAGTTAAAGAATTAGCGAAATAAGTAGGTAACTGAGAGTTGCCCAACAAAGTTGGTGCGGTCATAACCTGGAATAAACCATTTTTCTGGTTTGTTTTCCAAGTACCACTTGTAGTTTAAGGTATTCACGTATTGGAATTTGCCAGCGACAAGCAAGTTTCCAAACTTCCATTCTGGAACGAGCGAGAAGACCAGGTCTACGTATTTGTTACGGAAATCCTTCACTTCCTCGTAGCGGTAGTAGTAAAAATCATTGTTGTACTCGATCCGCTCCAACTCAATACCAATTTTTTTCATCCCCTCAACCCAGGCTATGCCAGCAAAAATCTGGTTGCTGCCGGGCCCATTCCCCAATCCTAGCATCTGCCCACGGTGCGTGTAGCCATGGCGTACGTGGTCATGGATGTACCAAGTTTTGAGTTGTCGGATATCCTCTCGGATCGTCTGCCCCGAAAAAGTCATCTCGGAGCTCAGCTCCAAAAAACGACCCTCTTTTTTCAGGTCCATCAAATGCGAAAATCCAAAGGTAAATGCTCTTCCTGACTCAGGAGTAGTGATAAAATCAATAAAGGGGCGGTCGTTGTCACGGGTTCCAAATTCCCCATAAAACTCAAATCGACCGGCAGGATCCATCCATCGGAAAAAGCCTGCACTAAACTGCTGCCGCTTGGATTGGATGGTGTCTTGCACCTGTTGGTTTTTCTTCCTTCCATTAAATACGGGAAGCACATCCTCAAGATTGGATATTTCAGAGCGGTACACATTGTTGGTGGAGCCGTATCCAAAAAATAAGCCCGGCACCCACTTGGGCTGGTAGGTAAGAATCAACCCTGAGAGTTGGCGTCGTCCATCGGCCTTCTTTGGAAAATACGCAAAGCTTTGCTGGATCGTATAATCAACATGTGGGGGAGGGAAATTTGATTCCTCAAGTCTTCCAGTCATCACTTGCCCTTCAAATGAACCAATGGCAGACTTGATAGGTCTCCGCGTATTCATCGTGTAGTGCAAAAACCCCGGAGCAGAATTCCCCATCAGCAAGGAATTTCGTCTACCCGGTCCCCACCAGAGATTTTCGGTTGAGACCCCTAAGGAAATGGCATCCAAATTCAGGCGGAAGCTGGATTGTCCTGGAACCAATTTTTGATAGGAACTCTCCCCAAAGCGCTCAGGAAGGTCAATCCGGTTGAGGTATTCGTAGTAAAAAAGGATGGTAGCCTGCTGCTCGATCGGAAAACCGATAAACTCTTTGTTCTGGGCCCTTACCAGTTCAGGCTGCACCTGCAAGCTAAATTTCCACCACTCCACAAAAGCCCCCAAGCTAACTACCTGCTGAAGTCCCCGATTAGGAATCATGGCGCCATCGTTGGTAGCAAAGGGATAGTTAGAGGTGTATTGGCTTTTGTACAGGGCCGGAAGCAGTAAAAATTTGCCTTTCTTGCCAATGCGGTGATGGTAATTGGAAGAGTCCAAGTCCACCAAGCCTCCATCCAAGTCAAATCCATGTGCCAAGCCAAAGGCAGCCGTAGGAATCAAGGGCCGGATCATAAAGGAGGCAGCAGAATCCACCTTACCAGTTAGCTGCAATCTCCGAAGGTAGTCCTCCAAAGACGGAGCACCTACGGCAATGCTTTGCCCAAAGGTAGCTGTGGAGACCACAAGCATCCCAAAAAATCCAAGTACCGCAAGTAGTGTCCTTAGTTGCATCAGGAGTTCGTTTGGATGGCTAAAATAGAAACTTTGGCAATCGACCAGGACTCATCACACTTGGGCCAAGAACTATTGGTTTGCTTCAATTCATCGCGCATGTGGAAACGTATCGAATCCGTCTCCGTATGCTCGATTAGCTTTTCTACACGGTAGCGAGAGGTGTAGTTTTCTGTTCTTCCAAAAAGGCATAAGCCTGGCATATTGGTTTCAATAGCTCCTGCTTTGGGGTAATTTTGTCTAAAAAAATCGTTGGGAAAGGATTGGTAAAGGCAATAGGTGGAAACACAAGGACTGTTTGAAAAAGTAGTGCGCACTACATCTACACTATCAATTCCCATAAACCAGTAGTCTGGTCCCGATATCCCATCGTCTACGTTACCATCCCAGCTATCGTGAATCAGTAGCTCCACAGAAAGCTTGAGGTAATTGTGTTTGGGTAGGTCATAGAGTGTTACGGCCACCTCCTCGTTGTTGTACCAACCCGCTATGGTATCGTTTCTCCAGATCAACAAACGTCCATTTTCGAAGTTGGCGAGGTCTAACTTGGAAAAATTGTTGTCGTAAATTTGCACTTGATTTTCAACAGACTCCACGCAGGAAACCGTTCCCAAAAGCAGAAAAAAAGCAAAAAGGCGTAAACTAGGCAGCAACTTTCCCATGGAAAAAGGGGGGATTAAAAATAGTATTCAACAAAGAAACAAAAAACAAGGCACTTCTTCCAATTTAAGCGAGACAATGTCCTCCCGCTAAAGGGGAAAAGGGGTTGATTTTGACCTAACTAGAAAAATAAACACCCATTTTCATGGAAATCATCCCTACTGCTTTTTGAATCAAAAAATAGGAGATAATCCCTTACTTTTACTTGTTCATTCGTTTTTGCTATGCCTCTTTTTACACTCGTAGCCGGTGCCCGGCCCAACTTTATGAAAATCGCACCTTTGGTGCATGCGATCCAAAAAAAGCAGGCTGAAGGGACTGATGTAGATTTCCGCCTAGTGCATACCGGGCAGCATTACGACAAAAACATGTCGGGGGATTTTTTTGAACAACTCCATATCCCAACGCCTCATGCCAACCTAGGTGGAGGCGGAGGTACCCAAGCAGAGCAAACTGCAGCGATTTTGGTGGCTTTTGAACAGGAATTGATGGCACATCGCCCCGACCTGGTACTAGTCGTTGGGGATGTAACCAGCACCTTGGCCTGCTCCATCTCCGCCAAAAAATTACAGATCGACGTGGCGCACGTAGAGGCAGGTATCCGTTCCGGTGACCTAAGCATGCCCGAGGAGATCAACCGCATGGTGACCGATTCGATCACGGATCACTTTTTTACTACCTCCGAAATCGCAAATTCCAACCTGCGCACCGCAGGGGTGCCGGAAGACAAGATTCACTTTGTCGGCAACACCATGATCGACACCCTGCTGGCGCAAATGCCCCAGTTCAGAAAGCCAGCGGGTATGCCTTTCGATCAACTGCAGGCAGACGAATACTTTGTGATGACCCTGCATCGCCCAGCGAATGTGGACCAAGAAAACTCTTTGCGAGAATTGATGCATGCGATCCTAGAAGGAACAGCAGGATTGCCGATCGTATTCCCTGTGCATCCCCGCACTGCCAAAAACCTCGAGCGGCTAGGAATAGCTGCGCCGAATCTCCACTTGATCAGTCCCTTGGGCTACTTGGAGTTTAACCACCTTGTGCAGCACGCCAAGGGGATCATCACTGACTCGGGTGGCGTGACGGAAGAAGCTTCTGTCATGAATGTACCTTGCCTGACGCTACGGGATAGCACTGAGCGCGCGGAGACGATCCATTTGGGAACCAACGAACTGGTCGGCACCGATCCAAAAAACCTCAAGCCTTACCTGGATAAAATTTTACGCGGTGAATGGAAGCAATACCAGGGGATCCCACTCTGGGACGGCCAAACCGCAGAGCGCATTGTGGATATCTTGCTAAAGCATTACAGCTAAGGCTCTTTATTTAACGAAAAAAAATTACTCTCGGAAAGAAGGAAAGTCGCGAAGATCATAACCCCTCGGCGGCTTTGCTTCTTTGCGCCTTTGCGTGAACAAAAAAAAGAATGTCTCGCAAAGAAGGGAAGGCGCAAAGAGATAATCCTTTGCGCCTTCCCTTCTTTGCGGCCTACCTACCGACAGGCAGGCTTTGCGTGAATTATTTCTTTGCCTGGATGGAGCGAGCGAATCAATCTACCCAGCCCCAGGGAGCAGGAGGGGTATCAATGGGTTTGGTCAAATCAAATCGTACCGAGAATAGCGTAGCAGATCCAAGTCTCCTCAAGTTGTAGGTAAAGGAGGTTTCATCAACTGTGATCCACCATACATTCCCAACCGCAGCAGGAAGTAAGCCTGCAGTAAATGCGTCTGCAGGAAAAAACTGCGTGCTAGACGAACCCGTATTGGTGGCCTTTCCACCGTATTGGGTGACCGCATCCTCCGAACCGTCAGCATGCCGGTGGTCGTGCTTCAACTGAATCAACTGCTGCTCATCCATCGTCAGTACCCAAGTACGGGAAAGATCCTCCCCTACAAAAAAAGGAATCCGCAACCGCCCTTCCTCACAACTTCTTACATGCATCACCAACTTGCCGGCAAAGCGGGGATCTGAATCAGGAGACACCAATTTGCCTTCATAGGCTTTGCCACAATGCGTTGCGAGCAGATCCCAAAACTGTTGGGAAGGCGCCTTCACTTGGGCAAAAGAAAAAGTGGAAGTACAAATCGTAAGCAGGAGTAAGAAGCAGTATTTTTTCATAGCGCACAAAGTAATCGATTTTGTTGGAAGGATAATCACTCCCAGGTCTTGGCATAAAAAAAGCCACCCCGAAGGATGGCTTTTTTTGAATTTTGAATTTGAAGCATTAGAAGGAGAACCCTAAGCTAAAGTTAGCTCGAACTCCAGGAGCAAGCTGGGTAAAGAACTGATCTTGTGCTCCATAAGAGCTGAAGATA
>JBIIGH010000090.1:0-9195 GCA_044236565.1 Algoriphagus sp.
TACAAGCATTTCTGCGGCAAGATAGGCAGCTGTTCCTACAAATAAGGCAAGAAAGGCTCCGCCGGGGGAGGCTTTTTTCCAATACAATCCTGCGGTAAGCGGGACAAACAAGGACACGAGCATCAAAATGGATGCTCCAGCTACCAGTTCGTAAATATCTGATTTCCAAGAGGCCATGAGTAATGCAATTCCCGCCACCAGGACTACATTGGCTCGGAGGATCCAAAGAAAATGACGGTCTTTTAAGTTTTTCCCAAAGTAGGGGCGAATCAAATTTTCGGAAATAATCGCAGCTGGAGCAAGAAGCCCAGAACTCGTGGTACTCATGATCGCCGAGATCAAGGCACCAAAAAAGAGCACCTGAATGGGAAGGTTGCTGTGCTGCAATACCATTGCAGGCAGTAGCATTTGTTTGTCTGCTAGGTACAGCTCAGGGTATAGGATTTTGGCTCCTAAAGCGATGAACAAGGGCAGCAACCCAAAGGTGAGGTAAAATATGCCTGCAAGGTAGGTGGACTGAACGGCTACTTTCTCTGATTTAGATGACATCACCCGTTGGTAAATATCCTGAGAGGGGATACTCCCCAAACCCAAGATGATCCAAGCACCAAAGTAAGATATCCAGGCTGCGAAGTTGGGTTCAGGAAAAAACTGAAAGCTCTCAGGTGGAGCTTTTTCAATGATCACCCCAATACCACCTGCTTCAGAAGCCACTAGGTAGGCGACCGCAAGAAGTCCAATCACAATCAGCGTGGTTTGCATAAAGTCGGTGATGGAGATGGCCCACATCCCACCCAAAAAGGTGTAGAACACAACAATGCATGCAGAAATTACCACGCCTTCCATGAGGCTGAGATCGGTAACTGCCCCCAAAACCAAGCTCAAAGCGATCAACTGCGCCGCTACATAGCCAAAGTAGGCAGGGATCATGAAGATGGAGGCAAAAAAGGACAGGCGTTCCCCGAAGATTTTCTTAAATACATCCCCAATGGTCAGCACATTCATGCGGTACATGGGACGGAGATAGAATAATCCAAACAAAATCAGACAAAGTGCTCCTCCAAAAGGATCTTCGATGACTCCAATGAGACCCTCTTCCAAGTAGACGGAAGAGGCACCAAAAATAGTTTCGGAGCCAAACCAGGTTGCAAAAAGTGCGGAAGCTGACAGAAAAAGCGGAAGCGACCGACCTGCAAGCACAAAGTCATTCGAATTTTTGACTAGCCGAGACGACCAAGCTCCAATCGCAAGGGTGATGGCTAGGTAAATTAGAATCGCAGTGAGCAGCACGGGCCTTGATCAGGTTTACACTTTACCGCCGTACATCTTTTCCCGCAAGGCCTTGATTTCAGGATTCATCAAGTAGTCATCATACGGCATGCGACGATCAATAGTACCCGTTGGGGTAAACTCGATGATTCGGTTACAGGAGGACTGTACAAATGCATGGTCATAGGAAGACATCAACACGGTGCCATTGAATTCAATGATGGCATTGTTGAAGGCGGTGATGGATTCCAAGTCGAGGTGATTGGTAGGTTCGTCCATCACCAGCAAGTTTGGATTCTGCAGCATCATTTTGGAAACCATGCAACGTACTTTTTCCCCTCCTGAAAGTACAGCACATTTTTTGAAGGTCTCTTCACCAGTGAAAAGCATTCTTCCCAAGAAGGTGCGGACATAAGCTTCTTCCTGGTTTGTAGAGAATTGACGCAACCAATCGATCAAGTTGAGCTCTGTTTGGAAGTACTCGGAGTTGTCGTTAGGCAAATAGGCTTTGTTTATTGTGACACCCCATTTTAGTGTACCCTTACTTGGAGCAGATTCTTCCATTATTGTCTGAAAGAATTTATTGACTGCCTGTTTGGTTTTGGAAATGAAAGCGATTTTATCGCCTTTGTCCACCATCAGGTTGACATCGGTAAAATAGGTGACGCCGTCTGCTTTCAGTTCTAGATTTTCGGTCATGAAGATTTGATCGCCTGCTTCACGCTCTGGCTTGAAAATAATGCCAGGATACTTTCTGCTAGAGGGTTCAATCTCATCGACATTGAGTTTCTCGAGCATTTTCTTACGAGCGGTGGCTTGTCTTGACTTGGCCACGTTGGCAGAGAAGCGGGCGATAAAATCCTGAAGATCTTTTCGCTTTTCATCCGCTTTTTTATTCTGGTCGGACCGTTGCTTTAAGGCAAGTTGGGAGGACTCGTACCAGAAGGTGTAGTTACCCGAGTAGATCTTTACTTTTCCAAAGTCGATGTCTACCACGTGGGTAGAAACCGTATCAAGGAAGTGTCTGTCGTGGGAAACGACGATCACCAAATTTTTGAAATCCATCAAGAAGTCTTCCAACCAAACGATGGTTTCGGCATCCAAGTCGTTGGTAGGTTCATCGAGGATCAAGATATCTGGGTTTCCAAAAAGCGCTTGCGCTAAGAGCACACGGACTTTTTGATTTCCAGCCAAATCTTTCATTAGCGTGTAGTGGATGTCCTCAGAGATGCCAAGACCAGAGAGGAGGGAAGCTGCGTCGGATTCAGCATTCCATCCATCCATTTCAGCAAATTCTGCTTCCAGTTCGGAGGCACGAAGGCCGTCCGCCTCTGTAAAATCTTCTTTTAAGTAGATATCGTCCTTTTCTTTCATGATGGCATACAATTTCTTGTGGCCCATCAAGACGGTTTTCAAGACATCGATCTCGTCAAATTCAAAGTGATTTTGCTTCAATACCGCCATGCGTTGCCCTGGGGTAATGTTGATTGCACCAGAGGTAGAGTCCATTTCTCCAGAGAGAATTTTCAAAAAGGTGGACTTTCCTGCACCATTTGCACCGATCACACCATAGCAGTTGCCTGGGGTGAATTTTAAGTTGACCTCCTCAAAAAGGGTTCGCTTGCCAAACTTTAAGGAAAGATTATCTACTGAAATCATGTGGTATTGAAATTTAGAAGCGCAAAGATAGGGATTAATCCCTTTTTTTGAGGATTTGTCTGCGTACTAATCGACTGAAATTTATCCCTTCCCGGATCACTAAATTCTTTCATAAATTACTTTTATATTCACCTCGTTATTTGAATGCTACTACTTTCTCCATGCTAGTGATTTTCCGTGCCCTCCTCCTTTTCTTGGTAATTTTTGCCTCCTCTTTGTCAGGCTATGCGCAGCTATCCACCACCGGGAAAGAATTTTGGTTGGGGTTTATGGAGAACAACCGAAGTTTACCTACCCTAGGTAATCCTGCAGGAACACCTGATTTTGCAGTTATTCTCATTACTGCAACAGAAAACACTACAGGGGTAATTGAGTATCTAAATCAAACCGCTCCCTTTACCCTAACGGCAGGGCAACAGTATATTTTTAGATTATCTTCTTTCGATTTGGATTTGCTGCACCGTAGTTCTGCAGTGATAGAAAACCTCGGAATTCACATTACTTCATCAGGAAAAATTGCGGTTCATGCTATCAATGAACGGTATCGAAGTGCCGATGGCACAGTGGTGCTACCCATCACTGCCTTAGGCAAGGACCATTACATTACTTCGCATTTTGAAGTAAACCCCTCTGGCAACTTAAATATCAACAACGAGAGTACTTTGTTGGTCGTGGCTACGGAAGACAATACACGGGTCGAAATTACACTTACTGAAAACTCGGTTTCTGGGCAATTCAAAGGAGCTCCATTTGAAATCACCTTGAATCGAGGACAAAGTTACCAAATCAAAGCCAGGGGAGATCTGACAGGATCTCGTGCGCGAGTGGTAGGTTCTAATGCGGATGATTGTAAAAAAATCGCGGTGTATGGTGGAAATAAGTGGGTTTCAGTAGGAGCTTGTGGACAAGCAAATGATCATTTGTACCAGCAAGCCTATCCTGTAAATACCTGGGGTACTTCTTTTGTACATACCGCGCTTTTGGGAAGATCTTCTGGGGAGTTGGTCAAAGTATTGGCTTCTGAGGACAATACGGAGGTTCGGATCAATGGAATCCTTCAAACTAAGGTGCTGAATCGCGGGGAATGGATGTCCTTGGAATTTGGAGCTAACGAATCAGGAAAAATTGACACCTCGAATCCAGCTTCAGTTACCGTATTTTCCAAAAGCCAAGCTTGTAATAAATCTACAGATCCTTTTTTTAATAATGGGGACCCGTTCATGATCACCTACAGTCCGACCGAGCAGCTTTTGACTCAGTTAGACTTCAATGCATACAGTCTTCCCTCCATTGTCAATCATTATGTGAACATTGTGGTGAAGGCAGGTGAAGAAAATAAAACGCGCTTAGATGGGGTAAATGTTGGCGCTAGTTTTCAAATGCTTCCGGGAGATCCAGCCTATAAAATTGCCCGAATAGAAATTACTCAGGGAGTTCACAATCTTTCCAATCCTTCAGGTTTTACGGCCTACGTCTACGGTTTTGGAAATATTGAGTCCTATGGATATGCTGCTGGTTCGGCGCTTGTCAATCTAAATTTTGAAACTGAGCCAGACTATGCCTTTGATGTTGTTGGCGAGAATGTAGCCTGTCTCAATCAAGAAGGCGCCTGGACAGTGAATCCAGAGAATCCTGACTTCACCTATTTTGTTTGGAATTTTGGTGATGGTACTCCGAACAAGGTGGGGAAAAATGTAACCCATACCTTCACTAAACCAGGAAAGTATGAGGTGATTATTGTGGCCTCCCTGAGTCCAAACTCCTGTGATGAACAGGAAGAAACGACCTTTGAAGTGGAGGTTCTGGAGACAAAAGTAGAGTTGGTCGGTTCCCAATCCGTTTGTCCATTGGAAGATAAGGTGATGTATCGGGTAAAGAACACGGAAAACATCTCCCGAATGGTTTTTGAAGTAGAGGGAGGAACTATCTTACAATCCTATTCGGATTCTGTACTGGTTCAATGGGGACCTTCCAATACCAATGCCAAGGTGCGAGTTCTTCCTTTCTCTGCCAATGGATGTCCTGGAGCTGCTGTTGAACTACCTGTTGTAGTAAATCTTCGAATTGTAGTCACGGAAGCACTAGGTGAAAAAGAAGTTTGTTTTGATCCTTCAGTACGGTTTACTTATTCAGCACCTGAACCTTTACCAGGCCGTAGGTACGAATGGATCGTGAAAAATGGAACATTAGTAAGTGGACAAAATTCTCCAAAAATCGAAGTCATCTGGGATCAAGAAGATATCCTAGGCACGATTGGCTATACTGCCTATAGTGAAGTAGACGCTTCCTGCGCAGGTACAGCGCCTGATATTCAAGTTCGAGTGGCCAAGCAACTCACCCTGGCCACCCAATCCATCACCGATGTCGCTTGCTTTGGAAATGCTACTGGACAAATCGTGGTAGTAGCCAATGGAGGAACAATCAATGCAACAACTTCCTATACCTTCGAATGGTCACACGATGCTGCACTGAAGACTGCTACAGCGTCAAATCTGAAGGCAGGCTTGTATTCCGTAAAAGTAACTGATGCCCTCGGCTGTATCCAAAGCATTGCGGATATTGAAGTTAAGGAGCCTCCTTTGCTCCAGCTTTCAAGTGTGACCGCTACGCCTACTACCTGCTTCGGTAAAAAAGATGGACGGGTAAGACTAGAAGTGATCGGGGGCGTTGGGCCTTATAGTTTGGAGTTTGGAGGGAAACAAACTTTTACGGGGGTGTTTGAACTCGATACGCTCAAGAAAGAGAATTATGCTTGGGAGGTGACCGATGCAAATGGCTGTAAAATCCCCGTGACCTTTGAAATCACCTCTCCACCGCCTTTGGTAGTAGATGTGTCTTTGGCAAAGACTGCCTGTCCTGGTGAAGCCAATGGTGAATTGCTGGTAGTCCCTTCTGGACCTGAGGGGCCATTTCAGTTTCTTTGGAATCCTTCCGCCCAAACAACGGATTTGGCAACATCCTTGGCTAAGGGTAGCTACACGGTACAAGTCACCGACGCTGCGGGTTGCATCTCATTTGGAACGGGCATCGTCGTAGAAGAGGCACCAAAAATCAGAATGCCCAATGCATTTAACCCGACAGAAGCTCCTGGCAAGTTTACAGGGGTATCCAATTGTGTGGTTGATTTTTCCATGATCATTTACAACCGTTGGGGACAGCTTGTCTACACCGGCACCGAAGGTTGGGATGGGACTTTTGCAGGGGATATTGCCCCAACAGGAACCTATTCCTATGCCACTACCTACAGCTACCTGATGGAAGGTAATACGGTTCAGGTGACTTTCCGAGGTTCCGTTTTATTGGTTCGCTAAGGGCATTTTGCAAAGAGCATTTGGCTTTCATGTCTGCCTTTTGGGATAAAATCCCTAGTTTTGTCTTCTCAACTTTTTTGAAATGAAAAAAATATTGATCACCGGTGGGGCGGGATACATTGGTTCCCACACTGCCGTAGAACTTTGGAATGCAGGCCTTGAGCCCATCATTTTAGATGATTTTTCAAATTCCCATGAGACCGTTTTGGATCGCTTGGAAGAGATTACTGGGAAGCGATTTGCCTTTTACAAGGGAGATTGCAACCAGCGGGAGATCTTGGATCAAATCGCCCAGGACCATCAGCTAGCCGGTGTCATTCATTTTGCAGCTTTTAAAGCAGTGGGCGAGAGTACCCAGCAGCCCTTAGCATACTACAAAAACAACCTAGGCTCCTTGCTTGTGCTGCTAGAATTTATGCAAGAAAAGGGGATTCAAAACATTGTATTCTCTTCCTCTTGTACGGTCTACGGTCAGCCAGATGTCTTGCCGGTGACTGAAGCTACCCCTCGCAAAGATGCCGAAAGTCCTTATGGCAATACCAAAAAGATTGGAGAGGATATATTGGTGGATTATGTAAAGAGCAAGCCAGGCATCCGTGTGGTGGCGCTGCGCTACTTCAATCCAGTAGGAGCTCACCCAAGTGCAAAGATTGGGGAGTTGCCGATGGGTACCCCACAGAACTTAGTTCCTTTCCTCACCCAGACTGCTGCGGGCATTCGAGCGAAGTTGACCGTTTTTGGCAACGATTACGATACCCCAGATGGAAGCTGCATCCGGGATTACATCCATGTGGTGGATTTGGCAGATGCCCATGTGAAAGCCTTAGCCTTTCTTTTTGAGAAGCCCCTTGATTTTTATGAGGTATTCAATGTGGGTACTGGCAGGGGCAACACCGTTCTAGAGGTGATTCATGCCTTTGAATCAGTCAATGGCATCAATTTACCCTATCAGATTGGCCCCAGAAGGGCAGGAGATGTGGTCAAAACCTGGGCAGACACGACCAAGATCAATCAGGTCTTGGGTTGGTATCCCAAATTTTCCTTGGAGGACTGCATGCGCGATAGCTGGCGCTGGCAGTTGACATTAAACGATAAGTAAGCAATTTATAAGATCTTTGCCGCAAGTGGCAAAACGCAAAAAAATAGCCTCACCAAATCATTTGGTGAGGCTATTTTTTTGTTTGAAAGAAATTTATTCTTCCTCTTTTTTAGCGTCTTCCGGCTTCACAGCAACCATTTTCTTCACTTTGTCGCCTTCCTTGAGTTCCTTGCTTACTACAAAGTAAGGGCCTGCAATGACTTCATCTCCTTCTTTCAGGCCAGATAAAATTTCAATGTTTTCGTAGTCTGAAATCCCGGTCTTTACCTCCCGGATTTTGGCTACGCCATTCTCACTGACAAACACGATTTCTTTGGCTTTCACTGGTGCTCCAGCCAAACTATCTTTCTTGTCCTCACGAGTAGTGACTGCAGAAAGTGGGATCGCAAGTGCATTGTTTTTGGAGTTGGTCAAGATCTCTACCGATGCAGTCATGCCCGGACGGAATGGATATTTGTTGCCTGCCTTCACCAAGTCCTGATAGGACTCATTTAAGATTCTGATTTTAACCTTAAACTCAGTTACCGCATCTGGAGAAGCTTTGGTATTTGCAGTATTTGCAATGCTCGTTACAATTCCTTGAAACTTCTTTCCTGAGGAGGAGTAGGCATCTACGTCAATGATCGTGGTGTCTCCTAAAGAAAGGCGAACGATGTCGTTTTCGTTGACATCGACACGAACTTCCATTTTGGAAAGATCAGCAATGGTCATCATTTCTGTTCCTGCCATTTGCTGGGTACCTACTACGCGTTCGCCTTGTTCTACCTTCAAGCTGGATACAATACCAGATACAGGGGAGTTTACGTTGGTTAAACGGAGGTTTTCCGAAGCCTCGTTGACAGATGCCTGCGAACTTTTAATAATAAACTCAGACGCTACTACGCTTTGCTTGGCTGCCTCTAGGTCTTTCTGAGAAGAAGTGTAATTTGCCTGAGCTTGCTCGAAGTCTGCATCTGAGATCGCTTTTTGCTGGTGCAGCGTGCGCTGACGCTTGTATTCCAGTTCAGATCGGGTAAACTGTGCTTCTGCACGCTGCAAATTGGCACGGGTCTGTGCCAAATTAGCCATTTGCTGATTGAGGTTGGCACGAGTACGGTCCAAGGCAGAAATAAAGTTGTCAGGACGAATCTTAACAAGAAGTCTTCCCATTTCTACAGAATCACCTTCTTGTACATTCAACTCGATGATTTCACCTGCTACATCGGGAGAAAGTTTCACTTCCACTTCAGGTTGAATCTCACCTGAGCTGCTTACTTTTTCAACGATAGCCACACGCTTGGCCGTAGCAAATTCCACCTCGGTTTCCTTGGCGCCACCAATCCAGCCAGCAGATTTTCCGATAATGGCAAAAATGATAATTACACCTACTGCTCCGAGTAGGTAATAAAGCAATTTGTTGGACTTTTTAGTAGCCATGGTTTAGTTTAGATTAATGGGGTTACCAAGATAAAAATCAAGGACTTTAATTCTGAAAATGTAGGTGTACTTCGCATTCAATAGGTCTGCCTGAGCATTAAACAAGTTGTTTTGAGCAACTTGAAAATCCACCGAATTGATGGCCCCTAAATTAAAGCGTTGTTGTGCAATTCGGAAGGTTTCCTCAAGGCTCTTTACCCGAACTAGAGAGGCTTGGTAAGAGAGTTCGGAGGATAGCGCTGAATTGTAAGCAGTTTCAATGTCCTGTCTCAACCTGTTCTTGGCCTCAGTCACGGATACCTCCGCCAATTGCTGCTGTACGCGAGCGCGCTGCAAATTGGACTTGTTGCTGAATCGAGTGAATAAGGGGATATTGAAATTGAGTGTACCAGACTGAGAAAAGTTATTTTCTACCTGAGTATTGAAGGGGATGATTTCCCT
>JBIIGH010000091.1:0-9149 GCA_044236565.1 Algoriphagus sp.
GGTAAATTTTGCCAAGGATTTTTTTGTAAAAAACTTAGAAACCGACGAGGGAAAGTCCATCGGCCTGAGTTATTTCAAAGAGCGAGGTTTTACCCCTCAAATCATCCAAAAATTTGACCTGGGTTATTCGTTGGATGGCTGGGATCATTTCTTGAAAGCTGCCAAATATGCAGGATACCAAGAAGAAATCCTGCTTAAGGCTGGTTTGATCTTGCAGAAAGAAGGGGATGCCGAGCGGCTGTACGATCGTTTTCGAAATCGTGTCACTTTTACCATTCATAATGTCAGCGGCAAGCCCATCGGTTTTGGTGCCCGAATCCTGACTAAAGACAAAAACCAGCCCAAATACATCAATTCCCCGGAAACTCCCATCTACCACAAGAGTGATGTGCTCTATGGGATGTTTCAGGCCAAAAAAGCCATTCGAGATCAGGATAACTGCTTCTTGGTCGAAGGCTACACCGACGTAGTTTCACTGCATCTATCGGGCATTGAAAATGTGGTTGCCTCTTCGGGTACTTCCCTCACCGATGGGCAGATCAAGTTGATCCGAAGATTTACCAACCAAGTGACGGTCCTCTACGACGGAGATTCGGCAGGTATCAAAGCTTCCTTGCGAGGGATAGATCTTTTGTTGGAAGGAGGACTCAATGTCAAGGCTGTCGTATTCCCCGATGGGGAGGATCCTGATAGCTACTCCAGAAAGGTAGGAACTCAAGCATTCCAGGACTACCTGAAAGCGAATAGTCGGGATTTTATTGGATTTAAAATCAGTCTCTACCAAGAGGAAATCGATAAGGATCCCATCCGAAAAGCAGGAATCATCCGCGAGGTGGTGCAGAGTATCAGTAAGATCCCAGATCCAATCATCCGATCGGTGTATGCGAAAGAAGCCTCGGGGCTTTTGAGTATTGAAGAGGAAATCCTGCATGCTGAACTCAATAAAATTCTTCTAAAAACTCAAAAGGAACAGTTTGAGCGAGCTAAGGAAGAAAAGGCGGTGGAAGATAGCATCGACCAACTTTTGCCGGTACCGGTAGAGGCAAGTGCTGAAGACAACCTGCTGCTGCAGGAGCGTGAGATGCTTCGGTTGCTACTGAACTATGGAGGACAAAAATTGGACGTTCAGGAACTTCATTTTTGCCAGTACATTCTTTCTGAAATTGAGGAAGTAAGTTTCCAGACTCCTGTCTACCAAAAAATGATTCAACTCTACCGAGACCAGATTTCTTTGGGTCAGGTACCGTCTGATGAGTTGTTTCTGAATCATGGGGATGCCGAAATTAGGCAAGAGGCCATTGCAATGATTACACTAAGGCATGAAGTTTCTACCAATTGGAAAGATAAATTTCAGATTTTTGTGGCCCTAGAATCTGATGATTTGGCAGACACAGCTTTCAAGTCCATTTTACGACTTAAGCGTAGGCTTCTCCAGAAAATGATGGAAGAGTCAATGGCAAAAATCAAAGAAGCCGAGCAGCTGCAACTGGCGGAGGAAAACGTGAATGAATTGCTTGAGGTATATTTAGAACTTAAGAAATTAAAGCTCAAGATTGACAAGGAGCTAGGAATTGTAATTGGTTAATTCCAAACTTTCTTTGGCTGCTTCCGGTTTTGTAGTCAAACAGGCTACATTTGTATCCTTAACCTTCTTTTTACTACCCCTACTTGTGGAAAATTACACCCTAGATCCCATTGAAGATGCCATTGAGGCGATTAAAAACGGTGATGTCATCATCGTGGTAGACGACGAGGACCGTGAAAATGAAGGTGATTTTGTGTGTGCCGCAGAAAAAGTTACTCCTGAAATCATCAACTTCATGGCCACACATGGCAGAGGTTTGATTTGTGCTCCCTTGATTGAAGATCGCTGCGAGCAGCTAGGTTTAGACCTGATGGTGGGAAGCAACACCGCAGTTTTTGAAACTCCATTTACAGTTTCAGTAGACTTGGTAGGCCATGGCTGCACCACGGGAATATCTGCATCAGACCGCGCGAAAACCATTCAAGCCCTGGTGGATGACCGGATTCATCCGAGTGAACTGGGCAAGCCAGGCCACATATTTCCACTCAAAGCCAAAAGAGGTGGGGTCCTGCGAAGAGCCGGTCATACCGAAGCAGCGATCGATTTTTCAAGACTAGCAGGGCTTCAACCTGCAGGGGTATTGGTGGAGATCATGAACGAAGATGGCACGATGGCGCGTCTGGATGACTTGTTCAAGGTGCGTGAAAAGTTTCAACTGAAGTTGGTGTCGATTAAGGATTTGATCGCTTATCGCCTGAAAAACGAATCGTTAATTACCAGAGAGATTGGCGTAGACATGCCCACGGCTTGGGGGAATTTTGATTTGATCGCCTACCGACAGACCAATACCCAGGAAATACATTTGGCTTTGATCAAAGGAACTTGGGAGAAGAATGAGCCGATCCTTGTTCGTGTGCATTCCTCTTGTGCTACTGGAGATATTTTTGGATCCTGCAGATGCGACTGTGGTCCGCAATTGCATGCTGCCATGGAGCTTGTTGAACAAGAAGGCAAAGGCGTTGTTTTGTACATGAATCAAGAAGGAAGAGGCATCGGCTTGATCAATAAGTTGAAAGCCTACAAACTTCAAGAAGAGGGCATGGATACGGTGCAAGCCAACCTTGCCTTGGGATTGCCCATGGATGGACGGGATTATGGAGTGGGAGCTCAAATCCTTCGAGATTTGAATATCTCCAAGATTCGCCTGATTTCTAACAATCCTCAAAAACGAGTGGGCTTACTGGGCTATGGTTTAGAAATCATAGATCAAGTTCCTATCGAGATTCAACCCAACCCCCACAATGAAAAATACCTGCAAACAAAGCGGGATAAAATGGGGCATACTATTCTAAAATAATCAAGTCGGGGAGGAGTTGTCGGTTTTGAAAACCCGCAGACAAGCCTGCCGTTTGTATACCTTATGCTACGATTGAAACTCTACTTATTCTTGATGCTGTTTGGTTTGACTGTCCAAAGTTGGGGCCAAACTAAAAATCAATTCCCCTCTCAACTTTGGCATAAGGGTACCTTGTATTTGACGGATGGAAGTTCGGTGAATGGCTTGGTCAAATACGATTTGGAAACCAACCTCGTGCAACTCCAAGAGGAGACGGTAATCACTTTTACAGCTTCCAATGTAACGAGCTTCGATATTTTTGATGAGACCTACAAAGGTATTCGGAAGTTTTACAGCCTTCCCTATGCATTGAATGGTGATTACGAGACCCCTGTGTTTTTTGAGGTACTTACTCAAGGGGAGCACATTGCTTTGCTCTGTCGAGAATACATTGCCACCGACACTCGAGGAATGAATAACGGGATGGGTATGGGAATGGGAATGGGAATGAATCCATTTTGGGGTCCTCAAAATGTATCCGGGTTCCGGTTGGCATTTACCTATTATTTTTTAAAAAATGGCCGCTTGGAGCGTTACAGTGGCAAGAAAAAGGAATTGTTTGACATGCTACCTGGATATGACGATGAGCTTGACTTGTACATGCGTAAAAATCGCTTGGAGCACGATCAACGTGGGGATCTACTTCGGATCACTGCCTATTACAACGAATTAAAAAACAACTAAGCATGTCAAGACCCTTGATTCTCGTCTCGAACGACGACGGCATTACCTCCAAAGGAATTCGCGTATTGGTATCGGTCATGAAAAAATTGGGAGACGTGGTGGTGGTTGCCCCCGATAGCCCTCAGTCCGGAATGGGACATGCCATTACCATTGGCCAAACCTTGCGATTGGTTGAAGAGGATATTTTTGAGGATGTCTTGGCCTACAAGTCCAGTGGTACGCCTGCCGACTGTGTCAAACTTGCCAAACACCATGTGCTGAAGGACCGAAAACCTGATTTGGTGGTGAGTGGGATCAATCACGGTTCCAATACCTCCATTTCTGTGCTTTATTCTGGAACGATGTCTGCAGCGATCGAGGGAGCCTTAGAAGGGTATCCTTCGATTGGATTTAGCCTTTGCGATTTTTCATCCAAGGCTGACTTCTCCCATGTGGAGGAATGGGTTGAGAAAATTGCCCGTCAAGTCTTGGAAAATGGCATTCCCAAAGGGATAGCATTGAACGTTAATTTTCCACCCAAGCGAAATGAGGAGATTCGTGGCGTAAAGATCTGCAGACAGGCAGATGCCAAATGGCAAGAAGAGTTTGTGGAGCGCTTTGATCCTACAGGGAGAAAATATTTCTGGCTGGCGGGAAACTTCGTGAATTTTGACAAGGGGGAAGACAATGACGAATGGGCGATCGCCAACAATTACATCTCCATCGTGCCTTGCCAATACGACCTTACTGCGCACCATGCCATCTCCCATATCAATAAGGAGTGGGATTGGACCAAGCTTGGGGATTAAGGATTATCCGCTATCCTGCTAGTAGCTCATTGGGATTTTAATCCTAGCGGATAATCGCTCACAGACGACAGACCACGGCCTACCTATTTGGACTTCAAACCCTATTTTACTTGGTTACAGCCAACAAGGCGGGTTATCAAACAGGATTTTTTGTTTTTTTTAAACAGTTGGGTTGGCCTGTACTTTGATCCTATTTGTGCCTAAACCAGCAGTCGCTGCGTGTTTCTTCGTAGGCTTTAAAGACGGTATTGACCGGAAATCCGTGGCGCAAGCGATCGTTGAATTTGGTTCTAGCCAAGTAGTTGAAGGCCCCCATATCTCCCGTATAGGCAGTTTTATTTTCTGAATTGTAGCGTCGATGAATGGCAGTCAGCTGTTGTAGAAAATCGAAGAATATCGGGTAATGTCCACCAATAATCCCACAGTTCAGGAGTGTTTCCAAAGCAAACCGCGCTTCGTAGTCGGCATAATCGTCAATTTGGCTCCTCAAGCTGCTGGAATGCGCATCCATCCATTCGTTGGCCAGTTGGGTGGGTTCGTCTCCACAAAATAGGGTATTTGGCGATTGCGTGAAAAGTGGGTCGGTGAAGGGATTGTTGACTAGCGTCACGTCCGATACATCCGTTACAAAAATATGGGCAGGTGGATTAGCTAATTTTTCTAGGTAGTCCAGGTAAACTAAGTAGCGAAAAACGTTTGGATTGAAGCGAGGCTCAGGGGTAATCTTGACGAAGGAAAGGGATTCATTGGTATATTTTTGGCAAGTTGCCTCGCTAAAACCATTGTGAAATAGGATGCCTTTAACACCTGACTTAGCCAATGAATCTGCCCAAGCGCGTACGAGTTCGTAATCATCTTCTTCTAAGGTGGTGGATCGATTGACATCGTAGATGCCCGTTACCAAGCAGGCAAGTATTAGGTTGCCCGCTGCTGCTGATGAAGTCTGATTTTCAATCACTATTCTGCAGCAATAAGGTTTTGAAGTTTCACTTGTGAGCAGGTACTATTGGGATTGTTTCGGTAGTAAATGTAAGTTCGTAGGTCAATTTTTTTTACCAGATACCTCGCCTTTGCACGTTCAAAAAAGTCGGAATCCGCGGCAAATCCATCTCGAAATTTTAGGTTAAAGAACACTTCCCTCAAGCCAAATAGGGTTCCGAAAAGTGTGGCTTCGTCCAAATGGATCTGTTTGCTCAAGTCGTTTCTATCGGGCACGAAGTAGTCTTCCTGTGTTTCGACGATGGTTTCGGAGGTGGAACAAATCAAGTCTGCAGACTCCATTTCCCGAAGGCAGGAGCTGAGGTGGTTGGGCTTGTACTCGTCGTCACTATCCAAGATGGTGATGTAGGTCCCCACACTATTGAGCACACCCCGGTTGATGGATGCCGCTTGCCCTCGGTTGCTGTGGCGAATGTAGGAGATTCGATCCTCATGCGGGACAATGTATTTGATTAAGGATTCTCGGTTGTTGTTGGTGCTCCCATCATCGATGATGATCAACTCAAAGTCCTGATAGTCTTGATTTAACACCGAGTCAATCGCTCTTTGAATCATGCTAAATTCAGTATTGAAGACCGCCATCAACACCGATATGTGTACTTGTTTCAACATGAAGTTTAAGGGATTTCCCCCTCCTAGTGAATGTTTAGCTGCTAGCCCTCGTTACTCATCTACACTTTTTCGATTGGCCAAACCTCGTAGGCCTCAAAGGTAGGAAGAACTAGGTTAGGAAGAGGTTAAAAAGTCATGAAGGATTTGTTTCCTTGGCAAGTTTATTAAAATCTAGTCTTTTAGCGCCTACCGAAAATAGGTAGGGATTTGCTGTTATTTTTTGTCTCGAGATTTTTTTCAATTACTCTCTCATGGTCAGGTAAATTGTATTAAAAATAAAAAGCCGGTAAGAGGATATCCTTACCGGCTTATTAACTCGAAAAAGAAAAATCAATCGTGTGTTGCTCGTCTGTCTGTGATCAGGAGGTTGGAGAGTCCTGCAAGGATTAGTAGCGTTCCTGCCAGTAGCATGGTGTTGATGACCGCTTCGCCAAAGAGCAACTTGTACAGGAAGTTGACCCCGCCTAAGGCAGCTACAATTTGTGGGATTACGATAAACATGTTGAAAATACCCATGTAAACGCCCATTTTATTCGATTCTACTGAACCAGAAAGCATGGCATAGGGCATGGAAAGGATGCTAGCCCAAGCAATGCCTACCAAAGCAAAACAGCCGTGCAACATCCAGGGTTCAGTGACAAAATAGATGGAAATAAATCCTATTCCTCCTGCAATTAAACTAACTAAATGAAGCAGCCTTCGGTTGATCTTGACTTTTGCGGCAACGAAGGAGAGGATCAAGGCAAAAAACATGGAAACTAGTCCGTAGGTACCGAGGTAATTTCCTACTCGGTCAGCCGCGGTATTGTAGGCGGCCGAACTTGTATCGGTTGCACCGAAAACATGCTCCGTGATGGCAGGAGTTGCGAAGCTCCACATGGTAAAAAAAGCGAACCAAGAGAAAAACTGTACCAGTCCCAACTGTTTCATCACCGTAGGCATGGTGACAATCAGCTGAAAAACCTCTTTCAGCCCTGGGAAAAAGCCTTTTTTGCTTTCTTTTTCTCGTTCAAAAGCGTCCAGATCCTCGGGTGGATATTCTTCGGTCTTGAGTATGGTGTAGAGGATGGAGGTAAATAAAACGAATGCACCGATCCCAAACGCGTACTTAACTGAATCTGGAACTACCCCTGGAGCAGCAGTATTGGAAGCTCCAAGCTCGGTCATCAGCCAAGGAAGGTTGGAGGCCACCCAGGTGCCAATGCCAATGATCAGCGTTTGCACTACAAAGCCAAAGGAACGCTGCGATTCAGGAAGCTTATCGGCCACCAGGGCTCGGAAGGGCTCCATCGAAACATTAATGGAAGCATCCAAAATCCAAAGGGCACCTGCGGCCATCCAGAGTGCAGACGAGTAGGGGGCAAAAAATAAGGCAATGGTACTCATCACAGCACCGAAGAAAAAGAAAGGCTTTCTTCTTCCGAATCTAGGATGCCAGGTGCGGTCACTCAAATACCCGACAATGGGCTGAACCAATAGTCCAGTCAGTGGGGCAGCGATCCAGAGAAAAGGGATGGCATCCTTTTCAGCGCCGAGGGTCTGGAAGATTCGAGACATAAATCCACCCTGCAGGGCGAATCCAAATTGAATTCCTAGAAATCCGAAACTCATGTTCCAGATCTGCCAGAAACTCAACTTCTTTTTTTCTTGGGTCATTGTTGGGTTGGTAAAAATGTGGGTGAATCAATTCAGTCCGTTAATTTCCAATTCGTCTGAAGTATGTTGGAATTGGATGTAAGGCAACTGTTTGATTTCAAGGTAGGGGTGCGTTTGATCGGGTAGGGGATCAAACTCGGTGAGCTTTCCTAAAAAGCCAAAGTCATCGGCGTGTATTTCTTGAGCAACTCCATGAATTTCTGGATTGAGTGCTTCAAAACCATGGAAATAGAGTCGAATGCTGTGGTATTGACTGGTCAACTGACCTGCTGATTGTTTAATTTTCAAAGCGCTTCGTTCAGGTTGGTACTGAACTTCCTGGCTGAAATAGTCACCTTCTAGGTAGTTTAATCCTTCTCCTACATCCTCGTAATGTACATAGGTAGATCCTGTCTTTCCTTTGTAGAGGTGGAGGCTAAGAATTCCATCGTGCTGCTCACCGGTATGTTGGATTTGGGATTGTTGCGCAAATAGCTTTCCCGCCTGTACATACACCGGTAGGTAGTTGAGCGGGCAGTCTTGGTAGATCACTTGATTCCCTTGGTGTTTTTGATCCGAGTACAAGTAGTACCATTCTCCTTGTGGGAGATAGACTTTGGTGATTTCGCGGAAGCTTTCTACCGGAGCCACTAAGAATGCCTCACAAAAGAGGTATTCGTTTTGGAAGGTAGATTGGTAGATCTGCTCGTCCTGTGGATAATGGATGGCAAGGGAAGCTGTTAGCGGCAAGCCCGTGTGTGTACTTTGGTAGTAGGCACTGTAGAGGGTAGGGAGAAGCTTGTATCTCAGCTTCAAGTAGTTGCGACTGATCTCTTCTACCTCTTCTCCAAATGCCCAAGGCTCTGCGTCCTTGGTATTGATCATGGAATGGGCTCGGTACAAGGGGGAAAAAGCAGCGATGCTCATCCAGCGTGCAAATAGATTTTTGCTTGCTTCTCCAGCAAATCCACCTACATCGTAGCCTGCAAAAGCAACCCCGCTCATGCCGAGGCTATTCACCAAGCGAATTCCAGCCAACATGTGTTCCTCGGAGGCCACATTGTCTCCAGTCCAAGCAGCCGCAAAGCGTTGAATCCCTGCAAAACCAGAGCGAGTGAGGACAAAAGGCCGTTTTTCAGGAGCTTGTTTGGAAGCGCCTGCTTGCGTACTTCGTGCCATCTGCATTCCATAGGCATTTCTCGCTTTGCGATGGGAGGCTTTTTCTCCTTCAAAATCAAACTCCAACAGGTTAGGCGTGCATTGACCCCAGGAGGCAGGCTCGTTCATGTCTGTCCAAAATCCATCCACCCCTGCTTCGGTGTAAAAAGCCATTTTCTCTTCCCACCAGTTGCGGGTAGCTTCTTTGGTAAAATCCGGGAAGGCGCACCATCCCGGCCAAACCTGTGCTTCGTAGGTTTGTCCGTCCGGATAGTTGACAAATAGCCCTTGTTCCAAGCCTTCTCGGTAGGGAGCGTAGCTCGATTCTGTTTTGATACCTGGGTCGAGGATC
>JBIIGH010000092.1:0-9085 GCA_044236565.1 Algoriphagus sp.
TTGAGCTACAGGACCTGGTGACTACTTCTAGTCAAATAAAGTCGGGGTGGCAGGATTCGAACCTACGACCTCCACATCCCAAATGTGGCGCGATACCGGGCTACGCTACACCCCGAAACTTTTTACTCTAATTTTTTTTAACTAGCCTTTTGCTACTTAAGGGATTCGAACCTACGGACTTCCCGCACCCTTGCGGGTCTTGTCCCGAAGAATTTCGGGAACGCGATACCGGCCCCGAAACTTTCTTTAACTCCTTGCGAGTTAATTTTGTGATCCCGCTGGGATTCGAACCCAGGACCCATACATTAAAAGTGTATTGCTCTACCAGCTGAGCTACGGAATCGGTAATTAGTATGTCAAAGTCTTAAGATTCGGTCTTTAAACTGTATTGCTTCCCGAAATACTTCGGGACAGGCTTAACAGCTGAGCTACGGAATCGGTTACTTAATTTCGGTTAAATGAACTTGCTTTTTGAAAGTTCAATGCCGTAATTGGACTGCAAATTTAAGACTCTGAATTCTAAATGCCAAGAATCAATTCCATCTTTCTCATAAAAGTTTCCATATTTTTCGTTCTTCTCTTACAAAGCATTCATTGTCAAGCGGATGTACCTAGGTTAATGATCGCAGATTCCTTGTTTAATCAGAGAAGTTACAAGGAAGCAATGGAGATTTACGAGGTAAACTTCGAATCTGGGATCTATTCTACCTCCATGTTACTCAAAATGGCCTTCATTGCAGAAGGAATTGGAGACAGCGAACGGGCTACCTTGTACTTGAGTAAGTACTATGACTTGAGTCCGAATCCACAGACGATCTCCAAAATAAAGACACTCACAGGCCAGGCTGAATTGGCGGGTTATGAGGTGAGTGATGGCATGCGCTTTGTCCTGTTTCTTGTAGAATACAAGGAGATCATCGTCGGTGGGCTCACCTTATTTCTCATCATGTCCTTGATTGGACTTTGGTCTCCAAGAAAAAAATTGAATGAGGGCAGATTTTATGGTCCCTCCATACTATTGATAGCACTAATTTTTGCCACCAATAATTTTCTAAACGGCCCATCCACAGGGTTGGTTACCTCGAGTCCTACCCTCATTCGCTCCAAACCTTCTGCAGGTGGAGATTTCATCGAGTTAGTGGAGCCAGGGCACCGCGTCACCATCAAGTCCTCCAAGGATATTTGGTACGAAATTGAATGGAAGGAACAGATTGCCTACATCAAGAAGGAAGACGTTACTCGATTGTGAGTGTGAATTGTACCACGTACCAAGTACAAAGTAGGGATTCGAATTAGGACCAGAATCCGGCTTCCCACCTTAGGCAGACAGGCCTCAAAAAAAACCACATAGACACATAGGGATTTTCTATGTGTCTATGTGGTTAATCTAAAAACCTCATTTCTTTCCTCTGACTTGCCTGGCTGCCGCAGGCAGGCTTCGAAAATACCATCGAAATACGAATTGAACCCCCTATTTCCCTGAGCTTGCTCAGGCTATTTCTATTGTATTTCCATCGTATTTCTAATTTATTTCCACTCCATTTCCATCGTATTTCAAACAAAAAAAGCCCCGTAGAGATACGGGGCTTTTGCGTTATTTCTTGGCGATGTAGGTGACCAAGTCAATTACTTTGTTGGAGTAGCCCCATTCGTTGTCGTACCAAGACACCACCTTCACAAAGGTGGTGGAAAGCTGAATGCCTGCCTCTGCATCGAAGATGGAGGTGCGAGGATCTCCGATAAAGTCATTGGAAACTACTGCATCTTCAGTGTAGCCCAAGACACCTTTCATGGTCGTTTCAGAAGCTTCCTTCATCTTGGCGCAGATCTCTGCGTATGTAGCAGGGTTTTTCAAGCGTACGGTCAAGTCCACCACAGATACGTCTGGAGTAGGCACGCGGAAGGCCATACCGGTAAGTTTGCCATTCAATTCAGGGATTACCTTGCCTACCGCCTTTGCAGCACCAGTGGACGAAGGAATGATGTTTTGACCAGCACCACGGCCACCTCTCCAATCTTTGGCAGAAGGGCTATCCACGGTCTTTTGCGTAGCGGTAGTCGCGTGTACGGTAGTCATCAAGCCTTCCTCAATGCCCCAGTTGTCATTCAATACCTTGGCAATCGGCGCAAGACAGTTGGTAGTACAAGATGCATTGGAAACGAAGGTCATGTCTGACGTATAGGTATGCTCGTTGACACCCATTACAAACATCGGTGTGTCGTCCTTGGAAGGAGCGGACATGATCACCTTCTTGGCGCCTGCGTCGATGTGGCCTTGAGCAGATTCTTTGGTCAAGAAGATACCGGTAGATTCGATGACGTAATCCGCACCTACTTCACCCCACTTCAAGCTCGCTGGGTTTTTCTCTGCAGTCACGCGAATGGAATGGCCATTCACAACCAAGTTTCCGTCTTTTACTTCCACAGTTCCTTTGAAGATGCCGTGCGTAGAGTCGTACTTCAACATGTAGGCCATGTAGTCTACATCGATCAAATCGTTGATCGCCACTACTTGTACATCAGCTCTTTCTTGTGCAACGCGGAAAGCGAGGCGACCGATTCTGCCGAATCCATTGATTCCAATTTTAATCTTGCTCATCTGTAAGTGATTTTATAGTACTACTAATTTTTTCTACTTCGGGTAGTTCCAGCTTTTACCGCCAAAACAAGCTGAAATGCAAGCGAATTTATTACAAAAATTGGCTCTGCCCAAACTAAAACCTTGGCTTTTCCCACCAAAATGCGGAATAGCGCATTTCAATCGATTTCGAAATCAAAAAAAGAAAGGAGGGAATCCTTCCTTTCCCGTAAACCCAAGAATAGCAGTCACCTGGGACGGGTTAATCCTAAAGCGAAAACAAAAAAACCGGGATTTTCACCCGGTTTTACTTTTAGGACAAGGAAGCCAGAAGCTGCTTGAAGGTAGCACTTGGCTGCATGGCCTGTGCACACTTGGCTTCATCCGGTCGGTAATAGCCGCCTAGATCGATGGCTTTGCCTTGAGAACTGTTGTATTCGTCTACGATCTTGGCTTCTTGGTCCAAAAGCGATTTGGATAATGCCGTAAACTTGGCAGCCAATGCAGGATCCTTGGTTTGCGAAGCCAGCGCCTGAGCCCAGTACAAGGCCAAGTAGAAGTGTCCTCCACGGTTGTCCAATTTGCCGACTACACGAGCAGGGGACTTATCTTCTTCCAACCATCTGCCTGTCGCTTGGTCAAGCGTCTCTCCCAAGAGTATGGCGGTAGGGTTATCAAAGGTTTGTCCGAGGTGCTCCAAGGAGACGGCCAAGGCCAAAAACTCGCCTAAGGAATCCCAACGCAGGTGACCCTCTTCGGTAAACTGCTCTACGTGCTTGGGAGCAGATCCACCTGCTCCAGTTTCAAACAAGCCTCCTCCATTCATCAACGGAACGATGGAAAGCATTTTGGCTGAAGTACCCACTTCCAAAATAGGGAAGAGGTCGGTCAAGTAGTCACGAAGCACGTTGCCCGTCACAGAAATGGTGTCTTTTCCGGTCACGATGCGCTCGCAAGAGAATAGGGTTGCCTCTACAGGCGATAAAATATGAATCTCCAGTCCTTTGGTATCGTAGTCTGGAAGGTATTTGTTGACCTTTTGGATCAATTGCGCGTCGTGTGCACGGGCCTTGTCTAGCCAAAAAACTGCTGGAGTATCAGACAAGCGGGCACGGCTCACGGCCAGCTTTACCCAATCTTGAATCGGTGCATCTTTGGTTTGACACATTCTCCAGAGATCCCCTTGCGCTACTTGGTGTGAGAAAAGGACAGTCCCTTCTGCATCGGTTACCTCTACCGTGCCGGCAAAGGGAATTTCAAAAGTTTTGTCATGGGAACCGTATTCCTCAGCCTTTTGAGCCATCAAACCCACATTGGGTACAGAGCCCATGGTGGCTGGATTGAATGCCCCATTTTTCTTGCAAAAATCAAATACTGCCTGGTACACCCCTGCATAGCAGCGGTCCGGAATGATCGCTTTGGTGTCTTGAAGTTTCCCTTCCTTGTTCCACATCTTTCCCGAAGTACGGATCATGGCTGGCATGGACGCATCAATGATCACATCACTTGGCACGTGCAGGTTGGTGATTCCCTTGTCCGAATTCACCATAGCTACTGCTGGGCTTGCTGCATAGCAGGCATCGATGTCTTGGAGGATCTCCACTTTTTTGTCAGCAGGAAGTTTGTCAAGGTTGGCCAAAAGGTCGCCAAATCCATTGTTTACATCCACGCCAATAGCCTCCAAGGTGGCCCCATGCTTCGTAAATACGGGCTCAAAAAAGACTTTGACAGCGTGACCGAACAAGATAGGATCGGAAACCTTCATCATGGTTGCCTTGAGGTGTAGGGAAAACAAGAGGCCCTTTGCTTTGGCATCTTCCTTTGCCTTTTTCAAAAAGGCGCGGTACTGAGAGATGCTCAAGGTAGCCGCATCGATGACCTCGCCTTCCAATACTTTCAATCCGCTCTTTAGGACCTCCTTGGTGCCCGATGCACCATGAAGTGTGATGGTCAACTGGCTAGCACTAGCCATCGTGTGTGATTGCTCAGAGCCGTAAAAATCTCCAGCTGCCATGCTGTCTACATGGGAAGCGGAGTCCGCAGTCCATGCACCCATGGAATGAGGATGCTTTCGCGCATAGTTTTTAACAGCCAATGGAGCACGACGGTCTGAGTTGCCTTCCCGAAGGACAGGGTTCACGGCCGAACCTTTAATCTTATCGTATTTGGACTTTGCAGTCTTTTCTTCTTCTGTTTTTGGCTCCTCTGGGTAGTCAGGCAATGCATAGCCTTGGCTTTGCAATTCCTTGATAGCAGCCTTCAACTGAGGAACGGATGCTGAAATATTGGGCAGCTTCACAATGTTGGCCTCCGGAGTGGTCGCCAGGTGGCCCAACTCGGCTAGGTCGTCGTTGATGCGTTGTGATTCGCTGAGGTATTCTGGAAAATTGGCAAGAATACGGCCAGAAAGTGAGATATCGCGTGTTTCTACTTGAATGCCTGCCGTCTTGGTAAAAGCTTGCACGATCGGCAACAAGGAATAGGTAGCAAGTGCAGGGGCCTCATCGGTGAGGGTGTAGAGAATTTTTGGCGTCTTGGACATGGGCTCAGTGTTTAGCTAAAAATGAGTTCAATAGGTTGATCTACTCTTTAGGTTGAATGTACTCTTTGCAGCAACATTCCCCAAAAAGAGCAATGGGTGGACAAAAATACAAATATCAAGCAGGATTTTGTTCCGTTTGTGGAATTCCTACTTGGAGGGCTAGGAGTCTAAGGTAAACGGGTCGGCATCTTTCCAGGCGGGAAATTTGCTTCGGTATTCTTCCAAGGCCTTGGAATCGAGGCTAATCACCCGAACTTGGTCTTGTTCTCCAAGATCCAGCAATTTTTCTCCCTTGAAATCGTAGACGGCGGAATGCCCGTTGTAGGGGATCTGGTTTCCATCTATGCCCACTCGATTGACGCCGATGGAGTAGGAAAGGTTTTCGATGGCACGGGCAGGAAGCAGGGCGTCCCAGGCAGAAACTCTGGCTGCAGGCCAGGAGGCCACATAAAAAAGTAGGTCGTAAGCAGCCTCTCCATCTTTCCATTGATTGCGAGCCCATACCGGGAAGCGAAGGTCGTAGCAGATTTGCGGACAGATCTTCCAACCCTTCAGTTCAAATACAGGAAGTTGCGCTCCTGCTGCAAAGCTGGCATCTTCATTGGCCATACGGAAGAGGTGACGCTTGTCGTAGGTTTGGGTGCTGCCAGTTGGGGCTACCCAGAGCAGTCGATTGTAGAAGTTTCCTCCTTCGGAAATGATGGCGCTACCGGTGATCACTGCACCAGTTTGGGCAGCCAGTTGCTTCATCCACTTGTGGACCTGCAGGTTCATCGGCTCAGCAAGTAGGGCTGACTCCATGGAAAAACCTGTAGGAAACATCTCAGGCAGCACAATCAGATCGCAGCTGTTTTTTAGCGACCAGATTTTCTCCTCCAAAAGGGCCAAATTGGCCGTCTTGTCCTGCCAATGCAGGTCGGTTTGCACGAGTGCAACGCGGAGATCTTGCCGTGGCTCCATCATTTGAGGGGATAGATCATGCGGTAGTCGGTAGATACCTTGCCTTTGCTCACGTCGATCAATTTGGATTGGATCATTCGCTTTTTAAGACCTTTGAGGTAATCTACAAAGAGAATGCCTTCGAGGTGATCGTACTCGTGTTGGATCACGCGGGCGGTCAAGCCGCTAAACTCTTCCTCTTTCAGGTTCCAATTTTCGTCGTAGTATTCTAGCGTCAATTTCTCGGGACGGATGATTTCTGCCCGCACGTCTGGGATGCTCAGGCAACCTTCCTCAAAGCCAAAGTTGTCTCCGTACTCATCGAGCAGGATGGGATTGATAAATACCCGGCGAATGCCTTTTTCTTCGTCATCCTCATCCAGCATCAAGGTGCTGTCAATGACAAATAGCCGCACACCCTGATTGATCTGGGGAGCGGCAAGACCTACACCCTGGGCATGGTCCATGGTGGCATACATGTCTTGGATCAATTGCGTCAGGTCGCTTCCTTCAGGCAGTTCTTCTGCTTCTTTTTTTAATACCGGGTTGCCGTAAGCGACGATAGGGTAAATCATTGTCTTTCTAAATAGGATTGTAAGATAATTGCGGCAGATACCTTGTCCAAGTTACCCGCCTTTTCCTTGCGGTCTTTTTTCTTGCTGCCCATGGCGATTAGGGTTTGCATGGCCATTTTGGAGGTATAGCGCTCATCGATGAGGACTACTTTTTGTTCGGGAAATGCCGCCTCGAGCTTTTCTTTCAAGGCGAGAACCAAGGGGGTCATTTCGTTGGCCTGCCCATTGAGGCGGGTAGGGTGACCGAGGACCAAGACTTCTACAACTTCTTTGGCGCAGTAGGCCTTGAGGTAGGGCATCAGTTTCGCGGTCTCTATGGTTTCTAGGGGATTGCAGGTGATCTGTAAGGGATCAGTTACAGCAAGGCCGGTACGCTTGGTGCCCAGGTCTATGGCTAGTACTCTGGGCATCAGTTGGTTTGTATTTGTTTGCGAATCTTGCGTAGGGCTTCTTTTTCCAATTCCACCGCTTTGGGAAAGAGGAGTTCATCCTCAATGCGTGCGTGGATGGAAAGTTCCTTTTCAAAATTTTGTAGCTCGTGGTAGAGCACCTTCATGGTCAATGGGGCGTCTGCAGCCAACGCATAGTTGTTGGTCAGTTTACGAATGCCTTCCATCTCATCGTCGTGAATCTCGTGGTGCTCTGCCAGGTACTGAATGGGAGCTTTTTCCAGGATGGTCAAGGCATCTTGGGTACTAAACTCTCCTGCCTCAATGCTTTGGAGGAGGTCAATCCGATTGAATAAACGACTTTCCTCCTCGTGGATGTGGTGGATAAAATCTTCTACAAAAAGCGGGAAAAGGATACGGAGGTCTCCAAGGAGCAGTTCGTAGCCTGGCTCTGGCGTGATGCCTGAAATCAAGTTGGACAAAAAAGGGAGTTCTTGGCGTACAAAGTAGTAGTGCTTTTTCTTCAGGTAGGCTACCAGCAGTTCGATGGGGTTGAGGTAAAGTTCCTCGAGGGATGGCTCCTTTTGCAGGGCCCAGCTTTCCAGTTCTGCGATGAGTTGCCGAGGATTGACCTTGTGCTTCAGGCACACTTTCTCGAGGGAGTCGCTGGGGTACTGGTAAAAGCTAATTCCAAAATAGTGCAGTACGGCAGCGAAAACATAGTTTTCGGAGACGAGCTCTCCTATGGTTGTTTTTTCTACGGTCTTTCGAAACTGCATGTCACAAAAATAATTTTTTTTGAACTAAAAAAGGGAAATATATACATGATTATCCGCATTCTTTCTAGTGGTTCAAAAGTAGGGTTTATCACTGCGGATAATCGTTGACGGTTTACGGTCCACGGTTCACAGCCCACTTTCTTGAACTTCAACTTCTGTTTCCTTTCGCTTTTGTATTAAAGAGTGTAATCATAAAAAACGTGTGATTATCCGCATTCTTTCTAGTGGTTCAAAAGTAGGGTTTATCACTGCGGATAATCGTTGACGGTTTACGGTCCACGGTTCACAGCCCACTTTCTTGAACTTCAACTTCTGTTTCCTTTCGTTATTGTAGTAAAGAGTGTAATCATAAAAAATGTGTGATTATCCGATTTTCAACACAACCAAAAGAAAAAAAGGTTTGAGGATCAATTAGGTGAGCTGTGGACCGTTGACTGTGGTCTGTGAACGATTATCCGAAGTCGTGAACAGGTTTGTTGAGGAACAGATGTAATTGCGGATAATCCTAAATAAATCCCATCTTTATGTACTTGATTAGCCTTCAAGGACGTTAATTTTAACTAAAATTGTAACCAAGCAAATACATTTTCAGTCTTAGATTGTTTAATTCGAAAAGTAAACCCCTTTCTCCGTGAGTTCAACCAAAAATACTTCTTCGCAAATCCGTCTTCCACTACTTCTTGCCCTTTCGATTGCGGGGGGGATTTGGATCGGCGCCACCTTTGCGGAGCCCAAGGGTAGTCAAAACGACCTAAGAGCAGCGCTTTACAAGTTGCAGGAGATCATGACCTACATCAACCGCGATTATGTGGACAGTGTGGATACCAACGAGCTTGTGGAGTTTGGCATCACCAAGATGTTGGAGAAACTCGATCCTCACTCCAGCTACATTCCTGCTAAGGATGCATCGCTTGCCCAATCCCAGTTGGAGGGTGAGTTTGATGGAATTGGGGTGGAGTTTGGGATCATCCGGGACACCATCTATGTTGTAGCTCCCCTTACTGGAGGTCCTTCCGAGGCATTAGGCATCCAATCGGGAGACCAGATTATTTCCGTAGACGGCAAGACCGTGGCGGGTATTGGCATCACCAACCGGCAGGTATTTGACTACCTCAGAGGCCCTAGCGGATCCAAGGTGGCCGTAGAGATCAAGCGAAAGAATGCGCCCAAACTCATTCCTTACCAGATCACGCGTGCCAAAATCCCACAATACAGCATCAATGCTACCTACATGGTAGACCAAGAAATAGGCTACATCAAGGTGACCCGATTTGCGGCAACTA
>JBIIGH010000003.1:0-29726 GCA_044236565.1 Algoriphagus sp.
AATTTACTTCACAGTTTACTACCTAACGACCCAATATGGCTTACATAGAACCGGCACCGATAAAGGATAGAGAGAATCCTTTGGAGTCCATGATGGAGAGATTCAACATCGCAGCCGAGAAACTCGGTCTTTCCGATGAAGTGTACAACGTACTGAAAAATCCAGCCAAGCAAGTGATTGTTTCCCTTCCTATCACGATGGATAACGGGAAAATTCAGGTGTTTGAAGGCATTCGAGTGATTCATTCCAATATTCTAGGTCCTGCAAAAGGAGGTATTCGATTTGCTCCAGATGTGCATTTGGATGAGGTGAGAGCTCTCGCGGCCTGGATGACTTGGAAGTGTGCGGTGGTAGATATTCCCTACGGTGGTGCAAAAGGCGGTGTGCGATGCAATCCACGTGAAATGTCCAAAGGTGAAATAGAGCGTTTGGTTCGTGCTTACACCATGGCGATGATTGATGTATTTGGTCCTGATAAGGACATTCCTGCACCTGATATGGGCACTGGACCTAGAGAAATGGCCTGGTTGATGGATGAGTTCTCCAAAGCACATGGAATGACCATCCCGGCTGTCGTAACCGGCAAGCCCTTGGTTTTGGGCGGCTCACTCGGTCGAACCGAAGCTACAGGTCGTGGGGTGATGGTTTCGGCACTTACTGCCATGCAAAAATTAAAAATCAACCCGTTTCAGGCCACCTGCGCCGTGCAAGGCTTTGGAAACGTGGGAAGCTGGGCTGCACGTCTATTGGAAGAGCGAGGATTGAAAATCGTTGCGATCTCTGATCATACAGGTGCATTCTACAACGAGAAAGGAATCAACATCGTGGAGGCAATCGCCTACCGCGACAGCAATAACGGCACATTGGAAGGCTTTGCCGGCGGAGAAAGATTGGAAAATGCGGCTGACTTATTGACTCTGCAAGTTGATGTATTGGTGCCAGCAGCAGTTGAAGACGTGATTACTACTGCCAATGCAGATCAAATCAAAGCAAAACTGATCGTAGAAGGCGCCAATGGCCCAACCTCTGCAAAAGCCGATGCCATATTGAACGAGAAAGGAATTATGGCTGTGCCTGATATTTTGGCGAATGCCGGTGGGGTAACGGTTTCTTACTTTGAGTGGGTACAAAACCGATTGGGTTACAAGTGGACTGCGGATCGCGTGAATAGACGCTCAGATCGGATCATGAAGGATGCATTTGACAACGTGTATCAAGCTTCCATCAAGTACGATGTGCCCATGCGTATCGCGGCGTACATTGTGGCAATTGACAAAGTCGCACAAACCTATACTTACCGAGGAGGTTACTAAGTCGATTTTTCCTAAAAAATGATAACTTTGGGCGTGGAAAGAAATTTTCACGCCCTTTTTCATGCAAGGGATTCGCATCAAAACCCTATTTTCGAAAGGCTTTGCTGTTTTAATCAACTGGATATGATGACAATACATAAAGAAGGAAGAAGCCTGTTGTTTTGGATGTTGCTGCTCCTTTCCTTAGCCAATTACCTGATTTATTATTTTTTTCCGGACGAAAGGTTGCTCTTCAATCTCGCGCTAGGCGTAAGTATTGTGCTGTACTTGATCGTGCTTCAATTTTTTAGAAACCCAATCTTTGAGTTACCCCAAGAAGAGGGAATTGTGTTTGCTCCTGCAGATGGAAAAGTAGTGGTAATTGAGGAGGCTTTTGAGGACGAATACCTCAAAGAAAAGCGGATGCAGGTGTCCATTTTTATGTCACCGATCAATGTCCATGTGAATCGATCTCCAATTCAAGGCGTGGTTGACTATTTTAAGTACCATCCTGGTAAGTATTTGGTGGCCTGGCATCCCAAGTCCAGCACCGAAAATGAACGTACTTCGTTGGTCCTTCGCGATGGGAAAGGAAATACGGTGATGATGCGTCAAATCGCAGGTGCTTTGGCAAGAAGAATCAAGTGGTATGTGGACAAAGGGTCTTCCCTCCAGCAAGGAGAAGAATTTGGCTTTATCAAATTCGGTTCACGTGTAGATTTATACTTGCCCTTGGACGCAGAGATCCTTTGTGAGATCGGACAAGTGACCAAAGGGGCTAGAACGCCAATAGCACGTTTGAAAGGCTAAAAATTGTCAACGGTCCACAGTCGACGGACCACAGCAAGTTGTGATACAATCGAGTATAGAATCCAAATTTCTAATGCTTTTTTATTCACTAAGCAGGATTAACGGTGGACTGTGGACTGTCAACTGTTGACCAAATACCTAACTGGCTTTCCAAGCCCGCGTCATCTCTTTTTTGCCTGGAGGTCCAGGAAGAGTTTCTACTTCCAACCCCAAATCCTTCAGGTCTCGCTTCAGTTGTCCCATCGCACAATAGGTGGTGAAGGCAGCTCCTGGACGCATGGCATCGACAACAGGCTCTAGCACCTCTTTTGTCCAAAGTTCGGGCTGCTTGCTCGGAGCAAATGCATCGTAAAATACCAAGTCGGCAGGATAGAGATCTGCTTCCTCTAGGGTAGTTTGATCTTTTTTGAAATTGAAATACTCGGAAACTGGTCCGCCTTCATTCCAAGGGAGTTCATGCAGGGCTTGAAAATACTTGTGGTAATGCCAGATACCATGGTCGTGCTCGGTGTAGTTGAGCTGGCTATAAATTTCTGCTTCCAAAGGGAAGGGCTCGATGCTGTGGTAGAGTACTGGAACCTGGTTTTGCTCCGCCCAGATCAGGGCGAGCCAGGCATTCAGGCCTGTGCCAAAACCCACTTCAAAGACTCGAATAGGAAATTTGTTGGGGTTGCGTGCGAGCCAAGAATCTAATCCATACAACATGAATACATGGATGGACTCACGGAAGGCTCCGTGAGAACTGTGGTAGGTTTCCTGAAGCTCCTCGTGGTACAAGGTATGGGAACCGTCATGGGTCGTAATGATTTTTAGTTTGCCTTGACTCATACCTTGTAGATCAATGCGGTGCAGTAGGCGGCAATACCTTCTTCCCGGCCCACAAATCCCAAATGCTCGGAGGTGGTGGCTTTGATGGATAAGGCCTCTTCTTCCACCTGCATCACTGCTGCTAGGCAGGTTTTCATGGCGGGAATATGCGGATTGAGTTTGGGGATCTGCAAACAGACCGTGCTGTCCAGGTTGCCCAGCTCATAGCCTGCGCCTCGAACCATCTGCATCACTTCCTTCAAGAGGAGCTTGCTGTCGATCCCTTTGTATTTGGGGTCTTTGTCCGAAAAATGATAGCCGATGTTGCGCATATTGGCTGCGCCGAGGAGTGCATCACAGATCACGTGGATCAGTACATCGGCATCCGAATGGCCCACGGCACCTTTGGTATGGGGAACAGAGATGCCTCCCAACCAAAATTCATGGGTTTCACTCAACTGGTGTACATCGTAGCCAAAGCCGATTCGAAATGGTGTCATGGGTTAGATTGATTGGTAATACAAAACAGATGCTTGGTCCTCCCGAAGCAAGCGCTGGGCCCAAGATGAAAGTTGGGCGGTGGAGCAGGAAGCTTTTTGCTCAAATTCCTGCCAATATAGTTGAGGATCGCCTAAATGTGCATAGTAAGCGAGGTTCATCGCACGATTTAAGAGTTGGATGGACTCGTAGGTCTTCATCGCCTCAGACTGATTTTTGATTTTTTGAAGGGAAGTATCCGAGATTTCTTCCTGAATAAAATCATTCAATACTGCATCTAGCGCCTGTTCCGCCTCCTGAGCTGATAGTCCCTGTTCCATTTTGCCCGAAAAAACGAGGAGGCCAGGATCTACGGATCCCGTGATGTAGGCGCCAATGGAGGCAAAGATTTTTCCATTTTTCACCAGCCGCTGCTCTAGGGGGGAGGATTTGCCGCCGCCCAGCAGGTCACTGATCAAATCTGCCTCCAGATAACCCAGTTCTCCTTTTGCCGGCATTTTAAATACTTTATAGAGTGCATCTGTCGGTACTTTAGCCTGAATTTCCAAGCTCTTTTTCTGGATTTGTACCGGTTCTACTAGGATAGGCGAAGAACTTTTTTTCTTGGAAGGAATAGGGCCAAACCATTTTTCTGCCAATCGGGCCACTTCTTTTTGTGTGACATCTCCGGCCACTACCAGGATGGCATTGCCTGGATGGTAATGCTCCTGGTAAAATTCCCAGATCATGTCTCGGGTGTAGCCTTCAATGTCGGCTAAGTTTGCGCCAATGGTGGGCCAGCGGTAGGGATGTACTTCGTAAGTCAATCGCCGAAGGTGATGCCACACATCTCCATAAGGCGGGCTGAGGTAGCGTTGCTTGTATTCTTCAAGGACTACCTTTCGCTGCGTCTCAATTGTCTTCTCCGTAAGGCTGAGGTGGGCCATACGATCCGACTCTAGCCAAAAAGCAGTTTCCAGGTTGCTAGAAGGCAAGGTCATGTAGTAATTGGTGATGTCAGGGCTGGTAAAGGCATTGCAGGAACCTCCCACGCGCTCCAGTTCTCGGTCAAACTCTTCAACATGTGCTGAGCTGCCAAACATCAAGTGCTCAAAAAAGTGGGCTAATCCCGTTTTTCCTGGTTTTTCAAATCTTGAGCCCACCTTGTACAGCAGGTTGAACACCGCGATCTTGGAACTGGAATCCTCGTGAACGATGACCTCTAGTCCATTGTCTAAAAAAAAGCGATGGTAATCAAACATGCGGTGTAGGTGTAAAAATGCAAGTAATCGGATACTTGAGGTGGTTTGAATGCCATTCTGAAACGCTCCTCAAATTTTGTTTTCCACCATTGCTGTAAGAAGTCCTAATTTTTACAAAAAAGAGCGAACTTTGGGCGGTTTCGCTAAGTTAGCGCTCTGAGTCAGACTTCTCAATCACCCTGATGAAAAAACACTGTGTAGATCTGAAAAAAACAGGTCAGTTTTCCCAATTTTTTCTGGATTACTTGGAGGGCAAGGAATCACTCCGTCCGTTTTACTCTCATGAGCCCAAGTTGGAAAGTTTTGATGCCGCAATTAAGGCCAAGCAATTTTCAGCTGACAAGCGTCAAGTGCTTGTAGAGGTATTGGAAAGTCAGTATGCAGGGGTGCCTCTTGCTCCTGCGGCAGTTGCGCAGCTCGAAGCCCTCCGTGATGAAAAGACATTTACGGTGACCACGGGGCATCAGCTCAATTTATTTACAGGCCCCTTGTATTTTATCTACAAGTTGATCTCTGTGATCAACCTTGCCAAGCGCCTGCAAGAGCAGCATCCGGATTACCGCTTTGTACCGGTGTATTGGATGGCCACAGAAGATCATGATGCCGCTGAGATCAATTATTTTAAACTCGATGGCCAAACCTACCGCTGGGAGACGTCCCAAAAGGGAGCAGTTGGGGAGTTTGAACTGGATGCCAGTTTTCAGAATTTCTTAAAGGGCTTGGGATTTGCTCCTGCAGTATTTCGGGACGCCTATTCCCAGAGCACCACACTCGCGGAGGCGGTTCGAAAATATGTGAATGAATTGTTTGGTGCTCAAGGCTTGGTAATCCTAGATGCGAATGAGGGACGACTGAAGCGGGAGTTTGTGGAGGTGATGTCGGCTGACCTATTTACACAGCAACCTTTTGCTGCAGCACAAGCCAGTACGCAGGCTTTGGAGCAGCTGGGCTACGGCTCACAGATTTACCCAAGACCGATCAACCTATTTTACTTAGACAAAGGCATACGAGAGCGAATCGAACGGGATGGTGAAGAGTTTATTGTACTCAATACCGAGTTGCGGTTTTCTGCTGAAGCAATCAAAGCCTTGCTTCAGGAGCATCCAGAGCGCTTCAGCCCAAATGTGGTATTGCGACCTGTTTATCAGGAATGTATTTTACCTAACCTAGCCTACTTGGGTGGCCCTGCTGAGGTGGTGTATTGGCTGCAGCTCAAAGGAATCTTCGATCAATTTGGGATTCCTTTCCCCGTGTTGCTGCCCCGGAATTTTGCAGTGCTGATCCCTGCGGTGATCCAAAAAAAGATCACGCAGCTCGGATGGGAACCAGAACAACTCTTTCAGCAATTTGAAGCATGGAAGAAGGACTATGTGCAAAGCTCCTCCACGATTGACTTTACGCTTGCAGGGCCTCGGGCCCAAGTTTCTCAACTCTTCAAGGACTTAGCGAATCAATCCCATGTATTGGATGCGGGCTTGCCAAAAGCCTTTGCAGCTGGAGAAGTGCGCAGTTTGAAAATCTTGGAGCAGATGGGGGTGAAGCTCCGCAAAGCAGAAGAGCGAAGGTTGGAGGTAGATCTACTTCGCGCCAAGTCTGTGTTCGAATTTCTTTCCCCAGGAGGAAGTCCGCAAGAGCGCGTGGTCAATTTTCTCCAGTTTCAGTTGGCGGAGCCAACTTTGCTTGAAGAATTGATTGCGAGTTTTGATCCATTTGATTTTCAAATGCAGGTATTCCTCTTGAAATGAAGACCAAAAAAGAACTCCGACAATCCTACAGGCAGCGCAGAAAGCAGCTTAGTTCCCAAGAGGTGAATGAATGGTCACGAAAGATTGCGCAGCAGCTGGCACATTGGCTAGATGGAAAGGCTGACTTGGAGCACTTCCATTTGTTTTTTCCCATCGCGAAATTCAACGAAGTGAACACCTTTTATATAAAGGATCTTTTGGAGGAGCAAGGAAAGGTCTTATACACTTCGCAGGTGAATCGCGAAGGAAGCCAATTGGACACACTAAAACTTCCGCTGGATGCGGCCTTTTTTTTAGATGAATGGGGTATTCCAGTTCCTCAGGAGTCTTTGCGTGTATCTCCAACGAAGGTGCAAGTGGTCCTGGTTCCTTTGCTGGCTTACGATGAAAAAGGGAATCGATTGGGATTTGGAAAAGGGCATTACGATACTTTTTTGGGGAGTTTGTCGCAATCGGTCATCAAAATAGGCTTGAGTTTTTTTCCTCCTGAAGCGGTACTCCCTGTTGAATCCCATGATATCCCTTTAAATTACTGCATCACACCAGAGCAGGTTTGGGTATTTACGGCCTAGTTTTTTGTAAGATTTCTTAGGTTGGGGGGGTCTGATTGTGTCCTGCTCGAATAAGTAGGGTTAGGATTAAAAACCAATTTATATTTTGTGTGTAGTACTAGCTACAAATGGTGGCAGGTTGCTTTTCCGAAAAAAAAGAGACTAAAAATTTCTGTTTAGGCAAAAAAATGATCTTTGATTGCCGAAAGTGTAATAATATGGCCTTTTTTCGAATAATTCTCATCGGATCAACCTGTTTTTCAAAATTCGCTTTGTTTTGTAGGTGCAGATCTTGTTTAATTTAGAATTATATAATGTTATTTGCCAAAAAAGATTATTTTTATTCGCCAAAGGTTTCTCAAGGCTAAATTTTAGCAGCCCAAAATTTTTTTTATCCACTATTTCAAAATTTTTTAAATTTTGTTAAATCGATTAAGGCGGAATAATATTTTGATAACATTAAAAAAATATATCCAATCCGTTAATTTTTGTTAATCAGGGGTATAAAAGCCAAATTTTTAGCCTTTTCGGGGTTTAGGCCCTTTTTTCCACTTCTTTTGAAATTACCAACAAATGATTTTTCTTTACAGATCAACTAAACTAAACACCTTATGAGAAAAGCTTTACTCTTTGTTGTTGCGGTTTTCACTATGGCCCTCAGTTTTGAGGTGTCAGCGCAGCAACGGGTAATTACCGGAACGGTAATTTCCGAGGAAGACGGTCTAGGGTTGCCAGGTGCAACGGTTCTCGTGAAAGGTACGACAGTGGGTACTACCACCGATTTGGATGGTAATTACTCCATCAGCGTACCAGCGGGATCCGATGTATTGATTTTCTCTTTCGTAGGCCTTAAGGCTTCGGAAGTGTCAATCGGTAGCCGGTCCGTAGTCAATGTCACCCTTACTGTCGATGCGGCACAACTATCCGAAGTGGTAGTAACTGCGATCGGTATCGAAAGGGAGAAAAAAGCACTGGGTTACGCTGTAACTTCAGTGGACAATGCACAACTGGAGAATCGTCCAGAATCTGACGTTGCCCGCGTATTGCAGGGTAAAGTACCAGGGGTAAACATTACCTCTACTAACGGTATGTCAGGATCTGGTACTAACATGATTATCCGTGGTTACAAATCAGCAACTGGTAACAACCAGCCGTTGTTCGTTGTGGATGGTGTTCCTTTTAACACTTCTACTAACGCGCAGAACGGATTTACTGGCGGTGGTGCTACTACCTCTTCTCGTTTCTTGGATATTGATCCAAACAACATTGAGAGCATGTCTGTATTGAAAGGTCTTTCTGCAACTGTACTTTACGGTGACCAAGGTAGAAATGGTGTAATCTTGATTACTACCAAATCTGGTGCATCTAAGCGTAAAGCTGCTGAAGTAACCATCAACCAGTCTGTATTTACCAACGAGGCGGCTTCTTTGCCAACTTACGGTCAAATCTACGGTAACGGTTTCCAGCAGGCTCCAGGTTTCTTCTTCTCTAACTTCGGTCCGAGAATGGATCAAGGACTGTTGATCAACCACCCGTATGCTACTTCTTCTGTTGCTGCAGTACGTAACGCGTTCCCTCAGTTCTGGGTGGATGGTGTCGTAGGTGGTACCCCTGTGAAGTACGAATACAAAGCATACAAGGACCCTTCTGAAATTTTCTTCAGACAAGGCTTGATCTCCAATACCTCTATTCAAGTAGCAGGTGGTGGCGACAAAACTGGTTTCAATGCTAGCTTTGGCTACACAGACGAAGAAGGTTTTGTGCCTGGTAACGAATTGAAGAAGTACAACTTCGGTTTAGGTTTGAACTCTGCGATCAGCGACAAGCTTTCCGTAAACTCTTCCTTTACTTTCGCAATTACAGATCTAGTTTCTCCTCCTGCCAACGCTTCGTATGGTTCAGGATCTGATATCCCTTCTGTATTCGGACACGTATTGTTTACCCCACGTTCTGTGGATTTGGAAAACCTTCCGTACGAAAACCCAGTGGATAAGAGCTCTGTATACTTTAGAGGTGGTAACGATATCACTAACCCGAACTGGTTGGTTAGATATTACAAGAACACTTCTGATGTGAAGCGTTTCTTCAACTCGACTTCTTTGAACTATGACTTCAACGACAACTTCTCTATGACGTATCGTTTGGGTCTAGATACCTACAATGAATTGCAGGAGATCTTGTACAACAAAGGTGGTGCTACTGCCAACTTGGCAACTCGTAATGGATATTACAGAACAATTAACATCAACAACACCATCTGGAACCAAGACTTGATCTTGAACTGGAAGAAGGATCTTTCTGAAAAAATCGGAATGAGTGCCTTGGTGGGTGCTAACTCTCGTTTTGACTCTTACATCCAGTCTGGTGTTGCTTCTCAAGGTCAATTGGCCTTCGGATTGTTCAGACACTCTAACTTCTCTAACTCTTCAAGCAACGATGCCTATTCAGGTGGTAGCATGAACTATGGCGTAGACGAGCGTAGATATGGTGTGTACACCAACATTACCCTTGACTATTCTGATTACTTGTTCTTGAACTTGTCTGCTCGTAATGACTGGACTTCTACTGTAGAGAAAGAGAATAGAAGCATCTTGTATCCAGGAGGTTCTATTTCCTTCATTCCTACTACTGCATTTGACTGGAAGTCTTCTACTGTAAATGATTTGAAATTCAGATTTGGTTACGGTACTTCTGCAGGTTATCCTAGCCCATACAGCACACGAAATGTATTGGCACAGTCTGCTAGAGCATTCGATGTAGGAGGAGCAGTGACTACAACTCACGCAGTATCCAACACCTTGGGTAACCCGAACTTGAAGCCTGAGCTTCATGGTGAGGCGGAATTCGGTGTGGAAGGTGTGATGTTCAACAACAAGTTGCGCTTTGACATCTCCCTTTATGAGAAAAACACGAAAGATTTGATCACCAATGCTCCAATTGACCCAGCTACAGGTTTTACAGGTACTGCAATTAACATTGGTCAGATCAGAACTCGTGGTGCTGAATTCCAAGCTACTGTAACTCCAGTATCAACAGCTTCTGGATTTGAGTGGAATTCTACCATCAACTGGTCTACTTACAGAACAGAAGTAATTGAATTGGGTGGTGGATTGGAAGAAGTAGTAGTCGCTGGATTTACCGATTTGGGTAACTTCGCGGTTCCTGGTCAGCCATTCAACATCATCAAGGGTATTGGTTTTGATAGAGATCCTGCTACAGGACAGCCTATCATCCTTTCCTCTGGTGTACACAAGCCAACGAACGAGCCTGTAGTATTGGGTGATCCAAACCCAGCTTGGACTGGTTCATTCATCAACAACTTTACGTACAAAGGATTTACCCTTTCTGCAATGATGGAATACCGTCACAAAGGTGTGATTATGTCAAACACAGTGACTGCTACTTTGGCCCGTGGTGTAACCAAGGATCCAGTAGCTGACCGTGAATTGACCTTCATCATGCCAGGTGTAAGACAGGATGGTAACAATGCGGACGGAACTCCTCGCTACATTCCTAACGATCGTCAAATCTCTGCGGCTGATTACTTCTTCTCTGGATACCAGGGAGCAACAGATGAGCCAAACGTATTTGATGGATCTATGATTCGTTTGAGAGAAGTTTCTTTGGCATACAACATACCAAGTTCTTTGATTTCAAAGACTCCATTTAAGAAAGCTTCTTTCGCGGTTAGTGGTACTAACCTTTGGTTCCTTGCCCTTAACTTCCCACCAAACATGAACTTCGATACTGACGTATTGGGTACTGGTGTGGGTAACGGACTTGGATTTGATTTCGTAACAGGACCTAGCTCTCGTAGATTGGGTGGAACGTTGACTCTTACATTCTAACTCCAAACTGAACTAAAAATGAAAAGATTTATATATGGACTGACGCTAGCTGCCGGAATGGTTTTGGCTACGTCATGTACGGATAAACTGGACGAGCTATTGGAAAACCCGAATGCAGTTAACGCATCTACTGCATCTCCAGATTTCCTTTTGAACAGTATCCAGTTGAACTACCAAAGTTTATGGTATGGTGTATCAGATCGTGGTGCACGTTTGACGCGTCAAATCAACCAAGGATCTGCATTGTATGAAGCTGCCTATGCTGCTGGTGCTACTAATGGTACTTGGTCTAATGCGTATGCAAGTATCTTGGCGGATGTTGATTTCTTGTTGCCTTTGGCCCAGAAGTCGAACCTTCAGCGTCACATGGGTATCGCGAAGACAATCAAGGCAATGGTTTTGATGGATCTAGTGGATACTTACGGAAACGTTCCTTACTCTGAGGCTTTGAACCCGGCAAACTTCAACCCTAAAGTGGATGAAGGATCAACGGTTTATGCAGCTGCATTCAAATTGCTAGATGAGGCTTCTGCTCACTTTACGGTAGCTACTTCTGGTGGTACGCCTAATGATTATTTCTACGCTAGAAATTATACGCGTTGGAATAAGTTGGTGAACACCTTGAAGTTGAAGTACTTCTTGAATACTAAGGCGGTAAACGCTGCTGCTTCAACAGCAGGTATTAATGCTTTGATTGCAGGAAATGCACTAATCGGAACGGGTGAAGATTTCGTCTTCCGTTTTGGTACGACTGCTGCAGATCCAGACTCTAGACACCCTAAGTTTGCAGGTCAATATACTGCAGGTGGTGGTGACTACCAGTCTACCGACTTCATGCACCACTTGACTGTGGAGAAAGGTTTTGACGATCCACGTGTACGTTACTACATGTACCGTCAGACGTTGACCAACACTACCAACGTTGATGAGCAAGAGTGTATCTCTCAGATCGCTCCTCCACACTACTTGGTAGGTAACTTTCCTTACTGTAACCCAGCGGGTAACAAAGGCTACTGGGGTCGTGATCACTTGGATCCAGACGGTATTCCACCAGATGGTTTGAAGCGTACTGCTTACGGTGCTTTCCCAGCGGGTGGTCGTTTTGACAACAGCTCAGGTGTTCCTGTAAACAACCCTGCTTTGGGTATGCGTGGTGCAGGTATTCACCCAATCATGTTGGCTGCTTATGTAGACTTCATGTTGGCAGAAGCTGCAATCACCTTGGGAACTACTGGTAATGCAAAAACCTTGTTGCTATCCGGTATTAAGAAGCACATGGATTACGTTCGTGCATTTGCTGTTGCAGGTGCTGAAGGAGCTACGATCACTGCATTTGAGCCAGCTGCTACCTTCACTACTCGTGTGACCAACTACCAGAATTTTGTTGGCGCTCAGTATGATGCAGCAACTACCAATGATACGCGTATGAATGTTGTAGGTAGAGAGTACTGGTTGTCCTTGTTTGGTAACGGTATGGAATCTTACAACTTGTACAGAAGAACAGGAAAGCCTGCTCGTATGCAGCCAGGATTGGAAGCGATTACAGGACCATTTGTTAGATCGTTCTTGTATCCTAACAACTACATGGTAACCAATACTACTGCAGTGCAGAAACAGAATCTAGCGACTCAAGTGTTCTGGGATAAGAATCCTGCATCACCTTGGATTTATTAACCTTATAAATTAGAAAATATGAAAACGCTAAAATATAGTTTCGCCTTAATGGCAACTGCGCTCATCTTTCTAAGCTCTTGTCGTGACTTTGTGGAACCAAACGTTCCTTACAAAGACTTTGATACGGGAGCTTACTTGAGAACTATTGCGAGAACAAGCACTACGTTAAACTTCTTTGATTTGGCAAACTCTAGGTTTGCGTTGACCGTCGAAGCAGTAGATAAAGAAGACGGAAAGACAGTGCAAACTGTTGAAGTCCGTGTACGTCATAGACGTTTGATTCCTGGTGTAGGTTTGCGTTACACTCCTGCAAATGATGTGTTGGTAAGAACCCTTCAGGCTTCTGATTTCAAAACCAATACAACTTCTCGATTCTTGAGAGCTGATATTTCCGTTACTGCTGCAGAAGCTATCGCAGCGGTAGGATTGACAGCTGCAGGAATTAGTGGTGGTGATGTGTTTGAATTCCGTTTGGTATTGAACGACAAGTTTGGAAGAAGATTCTCTTCTGACAACGTGACTACCAACGTAGCTGGAGCACCGTTCTACGATTCTCCATTCCAGTATCCAGTTGCTGTAGTTTGTCCTTCTGATTTGGCAGGTACCTATGCATTTGATGCATTGGAGACCTTCTGCGGTAAGACATTCTCTGGTTCAATTACTTGGACTGCAGTTGCTGGAACTCCAGGTGCTTACACTGTTTCCGATGGAACCTTCGGTGCATGGAATGCATGTTATCCTGATCCATGGGGTGCAGGTAACGTACGAATCAACGATGCTTGTGGTAAGTTGACCATGAGTGGCGCAGATAAGTATGGCGATAGCTACTCGATGACGTTCAAGAGCGCTACTGCTTCTCTCCTTACCTTCGAGTGGAAAAACACGTACGGTGAGTTTGGAACTGTAGCTGTGAAGTCTAATGCTGGCAAGCCTTGGCCTGCTACTTTGAAGTAATACTTCATTAGTATAGTATATAAAAGGCCCCGCATTTGCGGGGCCTTTTTTTTGGTTTTAGGGGTTGGAATGGTTATGTTTCATAGTAGATTTTTTGTTTTCATTTCCCTCACCTTTTGATTCGCTGAAGAATAGCTGGCTTTAGATAGTGAGTAGGTGGTCTTTCTACGAAAAGTAGAACATTGGTTTATTCGAATGTCTTGTTGTAGTCGCATCTCGCTTGCCTTAATCCGAAGCTAATTGGATTCTGCTCATTGAAGCAAATGTAAGTAAAGGGATTTATGTCAATTGAGATCCAATTATTTGCTTTTGTTTCGAACCATTTTGCCTATATTTTTTGAATTTTTTACTTATATATTTGCAAAAGCAAATAAGCGGTTTTTCTATTCTACTATTTCCATTTAGCTTTGGTTATTATCAGATCGCACCATGGATAAATTCACCTATATCGCTAATGCCCATGTAGCCTACCTCGACGAGATGTATGCTGCTTACAAAAATGATTCTTCTAGTATTGATCCGAGTTGGAAGGAGTTTTTTGATGGCTTTGATTTTGCAATCACTCACTACGGGGAAGGGTCTGGACCTAGTAACCCTAGTGCGGAACCTAAATCCTCTGCTCTTTCAGGAACTATCATGCATGTGGAAAATCTTCCGAAGGAGATTCGAGTTCGGGCCTTGATCCATGGGTATAGATCCAGAGCGCATTTGCGTTCCAAAACAAATCCTGTTCGTGAACGCCGAGATCGAAAGCCTTTGATTGATCCAGAGAATTTTGGATTGGGTCAGGAGGACATGCAAACTGTGTTTGAGGCAGGAAAAGAAATTGGAATTGGTGCTGCCACATTAGCACAAATAGTTGATGCGCTCAAAACTATCTATGAAGGTCCCATTGGCTTTGAATTTCTGTACATCCGTGATGCAGAAATGCTGGATTGGTTCAAATCCAAAGTGGAGAAAGAAGCCTTGGCTTTTGCTCCTTCCCATGATGAGAAAAAGCGTATTTTATTCAAATTGAACCAGGCAGTAGTTTTTGAAAACTTCTTGCATACCAAATACCTCGGTCAAAAGCGCTTTTCCCTAGAAGGGGGAGAGAGTACCATTCCCTTCTTAGATGCCGTGATATCTACAGCTGCGCAGCATGGTGTGGAAGAAGTCATGATTGGCATGGCGCATAGAGGCCGACTCAATGTACTTGCCAATATCATGGGCAAGACCTACGAACAAATTTTTTCCGAGTTTGAGGGTACAGCGAAGCCTGATCTCACTATGGGGGATGGGGATGTGAAATACCACATGGGCTATTCTTCCGATATTCTTACCCCTGAACAAAATAAGGTTCACCTGATGCTGGCTCCCAATCCTTCGCACTTAGAGGCTGTAGATCCTGTGGTGGAAGGCTTTTTGCGTGCAAAAATTGATCATGCGCACAAGGGAGATTCCAAAAAAGCGCTTCCTATCTTGATTCATGGTGATGCAGCTGTAGCCGGTCAAGGGATTGTATACGAAGTGACCCAAATGGCTGGTTTGAAGGGATACAATACGGGTGGTACCATCCACTTTGTGATCAACAACCAGGTGGGTTTTACCACGGACTTTGACGATGCCCGTACGTCTATTTACTGCACAGATGTAGCCAAAATCATCGATGCACCGGTGATTCACGTCAACGGTGACAACGCGGAAGCTGTGTATTTTGCAGCGAAGCTAGCCGCTGAATTCCGTCAAAAATTCAGCAAAGACATTTTCGTAGACATGGTCTGCTACCGTCGTCACGGCCATAATGAGTCCGACGAACCGAAATTTACGCAGCCTGAACTCTACAATATCATTTCCAAGCATCCCAATCCACGGGAGATCTATACCAAGCGCCTGATCGAGCGAGGAGATTTTGATGCGAAGATTGCAACGCAGATGGACGAAGAATTCCGTCAGCTGCTTCAAGACCGCCTCAATCTAGTCAAAGAAAAGCCGCTGCCCTACCAAGCTACCAAATTGGAAACAGAGTGGGCCAACTTGAGAAGATCTGCACCTGCAGATTTCGATCAATCGCCAGAGACGTTCATTTCTATCGATAAAATCGAAAAGGTAGCAGAAGCAATCACCTTTATTCCTAAGGGATTCAAGCCAATCAAGCAGATTGAAGCGCAGATGAAGCAACGGAAAGAGATGTTTTTTGATACCAAAGAACTCAACTGGGCAGCTGCCGAACTTCTTGCATACGGATCCTTGCTCTTAGAAGGCAAGACGGTTCGTCTTACCGGTCAAGACGTGCAGCGTGGCACTTTCTCTCACCGCCACGCAGTCATCCACGAGGCCAATACGAATCAGCCTTTCAACTCCCTGTTGGAGATGAAAGACCGCGCTGGTCAATTTTATATTTACAACTCCCTGCTTTCGGAATATGCGGTACTGGGATTTGAATACGGTTATGCCATGGCCAACCCAAATTCACTCACCCTCTGGGAAGGACAGTTTGGGGATTTTGCCAACGGCGCACAGACGATGATCGATCAGTTTATTACCTCTGGCGAAACCAAATGGCAGAAAATGAACGGATTGGTGATGCTGTTGCCGCACGGCTATGAGGGCCAAGGTCCAGAGCACTCCAATGCACGTCCAGAGCGCTTCCTGCAACTGTCTGCAGAATACAATATTGTTGTAACCAACATCACCGAGCCATCCAACTTCTTCCACATGCTGAGAAGACAGTTGACTTGGGACTTTAGAAAGCCTTGCGTGGTCATGTCACCGAAGTCTTTGCTGAGGCATCCCAAAGTGGTGTCTCCACTTTCCGAGTTTACCTCTGGCAAATTCAGGGAAGTATTGCCCGATACCACCGTTAAGGCGAAAGATGTCAAGCGGGTGGTTTTATGTACAGGAAAGGTGTACTATGACCTTGAGGAGGCTAGAGAGAAAGAAAAAAACACGCAAGTGGCACTGGTACGTGTGGAGCAACTACATCCGTTGCCTAAAAAGCAACTGTTGGATATCATCAAAAGCTACAAAGGAGCAGAGGTAGTCTGGGTACAGGAAGAGCCTGAAAACATGGGCTATTGGAATTACCTGCTTCGCTTGCTCTATCAGGAGCTTCCGATGCGCGTGATAGCAAGGAAAGCTAGCGCCTCTCCGGCAACGGGCTACAATAAAGTACACGTGGAAGAGCAGCGCGCATTAGTTGCCCAAGCCTTGACCCTATAATCCTCGTACCAACAGCTTCCAGCTGTCTGTTATTGAAATAAATACGTATACCCTCTCTGATGAAGTAATTCCAGAGATAAAAAATAGAAGACCATGAGCAAAGAAATGAGAGTACCTACTGTGGGTGAGTCCATCTCGGAAGTAACAGTAGGACAATGGTTTAAGAAAGACGGAGACCAAGTTCAATTGGATGAGGTACTCTGCGAACTGGAGTCAGACAAGGCAACCTTCGAGTTTCCAGCTGAGGCGAGCGGTATCTTGCGCATCAAAGCCCAGGAAGGGGACACGGTAGAAATAGGGGGCTTGATCTGTGTGATCGAAGCTTCCGCTACTGCTGCAGCCTCCGCTCCAACACCAGCGGCAGCTACTCCAGTGGTTCAGGCAGCTAGTCCAGCCCCAGCAAGCAGTATCAAAGAGATGATCGTTCCTACAGTGGGTGAATCCATCACTGAAGTGACCCTTGCCAACTGGTTGAAAAAAGACGGTGACTTTGTGACTTTGGACGAGATCATTGCAGAGGTAGATTCCGATAAAGCCACGTTTGAACTTCCAGCGGAAGCTACCGGGATCTTGCGTCAGGTAGCAAAAGAAGGGGATGTGTTGGAGATTGGTGGGCTAATCTGCCGAATCGAAGTGGGTGGCGCTACTGCAGCAGCGCCAGCACCTTCCACTGCACCTGCTGCACCAGTAGTCGCAGAGGTGTCCACTACAGAAAACTATGCCACAGGTCATGCCTCACCAGCAGCGTCCAAGATTTTGGCTGAAAAAGGAATTGAAGCTACTACCCTAGCCGGAACAGGCAAGGATGGGCGCGTCACCAAAGAAGATGCTCTTGCTGCTTCTGCACCTGTTGCAGTGGCTGCGCCTAAGGCAGCTCCGGCAGTTGCTACTGCCCCTGCTGCATCGGTTTCTGGCGCTCGAGCGATCCGTAGAGAAAAAATGTCTTCCCTTCGTAAGACCGTATCTCGACGCTTGGTGGCAGTAAAGAACGAAACCGCCATGTTGACCACCTTCAATGAGGTCAACATGAAACCCATCATGGATTTAAGATCCAAGTTTAAGGATCAGTTCAAAGAAAAGCATGGGGTAGGCCTAGGATTTATGTCCTTCTTCACGAAGGCAGTTTGCGTAGCATTGCAGGAATGGCCTGCAGTGAATGCGCAAATCGATGGCAATGAACTCGTTTTCCATGATTTCTGCGACATTTCTGTAGCTGTATCGGCTCCGAAAGGCTTGGTAGTGCCTGTCATCCGAAATGCGGAAAACCTTTCTTTCGATCAAATTGAAAAAGAGATTGTGCGCCTCGCTGGAAAGGCTCGTGACAACAAGCTCTCCATCGAGGAGATGACGGGAGGAACCTTTACCATCACCAACGGTGGGGTGTTTGGATCCATGATGTCTACCCCGATTATCAATGCCCCACAATCTGCGATTTTGGGAATGCACAACATTGTGGAGCGACCAATTGCTGAAAACGGGCAGGTGGTCATCCGACCGATGATGTATTTGGCCTTGTCTTACGATCACCGCATCATCGATGGACGTGAGTCTGTGAGCTTCTTGGTTCGTGTCAAACAATTGCTTGAAGACCCGACGAGGTTGATGTTTGGCGTCTAAACAAAGAAGCAAGAAACAAGAAGCAAGAGCCAAGAAACGAGACGAATTAAGTCTTGGTTCTTGGATCTAAACTCTAAACTCTAAAAAAAAATGTACGACGTAATCGTAATCGGATCGGGCCCAGGGGGCTATGTAGCAGCCATTCGCGCTGCGCAGCTAGGCATGAAAACAGCCTTGGTTGAAAAATATTCCACCCTTGGCGGCACCTGCCTCAATGTGGGCTGTATCCCATCCAAAGCCTTGCTAGACTCCTCAGAGCATTACCACAATGCGGCGCATACCTTTGCTACACACGGTATTTCACTGAAAGGCCTTGCGGTCAACCTTCCTCAAATGATTGCCCGCAAAGACGAGGTGGTCACCCAAAATGTGGATGGGATTCAGTTTTTGATGAAGAAAAATAAGGTAGATGTCCACCATGGACTTGGATCTTTTGTCGATGCCCATACGGTCAAAGTAACCAAGGCAGATGGCACGTCGACCGATATCCAAGGAAAAAATATCATCATTGCCACAGGCTCTAAGCCAGCAAGTCTTCCATTTATCTCGATCGATAAGAAGCGCATCATTACCTCTACGGAGGCGCTCAAAATGAAGGAAATTCCCAAACACCTCATCGTCATTGGTGGCGGGGTGATCGGCATGGAGCTAGGCTCAGTTTATGGTCGCTTGGGTGCTAAGGTTTCTGTGATAGAGTACATGGACTCCATCATTCCTACCATGGACAAAAGCCTGGGTAAGGAACTTCAGAAATCGTTGAAAAAGATTGGCTTTGAATTCTTCCTCAAGCACAAGGTGACTGGAGTAGAAAACCTCGGCAAAGAAGTAGTTGTAAAAGCGGAAAACGCGAAGGGAGAGACCGTAGAAATCAAAGGTGACTATGTATTGGTATCTATTGGTCGAAAGGCGTACACGGATGGCCTAAATGCCGCTGCTGCGGGGGTTAAGGTTACAGATAGAGGACAAATTGAAGTAAATGACCACTTGCAAACGGCCGTTCCGCACATCTATGCCATCGGCGATGTAGTGAAAGGCGCGATGCTTGCGCACAAGGCAGAAGAGGAAGGCGTATTTGTAGCAGAGACCATCGCTGGTCAAAAGCCACACATCAACTACCTCTTGATCCCTGGAGTAGTGTACACCTGGCCAGAAGTGGCTGCTGTAGGCTATACCGAAGAGCAGCTGAAGGAGCAGGGAAGAGCATACAAGGTGGGTAAATTTCCTTTCTTGGCTTCCGGCCGTGCCCGTGCTTCTATGGATACGGATGGGATGGTCAAGGTATTGGCTGATGCAAGTACTGATGAGATCCTTGGTGTACATATGATCGGTCCAAGAACGGCAGATATGATTGCAGAGGCAGTAGTAGCGATGGAGTTTAGAGCTTCTGCGGAGGACATCGCGAGAATGTCTCATGCGCATCCGACCTACACCGAAGTCTTCAAGGAAGCTTGTTTGGCAGCTACGGATAACCGCGCGCTACACATTTAAAACAAAAGATTATCCGCTTTTTCACCACTAACCAGAAAAAAAAGGTTTGAGGTTCAATAAGGTGAGCTGTGGACCGTTGACTGCCTGTGGGCCGTGGCCCATGCTCTGTCAACGATTATCCGCATTTTAAAATAGCTATGTTGAGCTACTGGCATGTTTGCGGATAATCATAAAATTTAAATTACAGCCATTCCCGTACTAGGGAATGGCTTTTTCTTTTCCTGAAAATTGACTTAATTTCTCCATGAAGTTGAAAATAGCAATCCTTGGTGCAGGCAATTTGGCTTGGAATTTGGCGCCAGCATTGGAAGATGCAGGCCATGAAATCACGGAAGTCTATGCGAGAGAGTTGCATAAAGCCAAGGAAATCACCGAGCGGATTTACAGTGCATCACCAAAGGATGACCTTGACTTTTCTGAAAGTATAGCGCAACTATTTATTCTAGCCCTCAAAGACGATGCGATTGGAGAAGTGGCAGATCAGGTGATTTTGCCCGAGGGATCTGTATTGGTGCACACCTCTGGATCCATTTCCTTGGAGGTGCTTTCCCAGAGTTCGGCTAGCTACACGGGTGTATTTTATCCCTTGCAGTCCTTCACCAAGGGCAAGAAAGTTGATTTTGAGGAAGTTCCTTTTCTCTTGGAATCTGAGGATGAGGAAACGCTTCAATTGCTAAAGAAACTGGCCAAATCCCTATCTCCTCTAGTCTACACGCTTCGGCACAAGGACCGGCAAGCGGTACATGTTGCGGCTGTTTTCGCGAGTAACTTTACCAATCACATGCTACGAATTGCCGAAGATATTCTCCATCGGCAAGGACTAGAGCCCGAGCTGCTTAAACCTTTGATCATTGAATCCATCTCCAAAAGCCTGCAGCTGGGAGCAAAGAAAGCACAAACCGGTCCTGCCATTCGGGAGGATTATGAAACCCTAGAAGCACACCATCATTTTTTGGCCTACAACGAGCAGCTAGCAGAGATTTACCGCCTGATTTCGCAGGACATCATCGACAGTTGATTACTGCTTAGCGAGTCGTCTATCCAGTTCCAGCAGGGTATGCAGCAGCACCTTAGCTCCATTGGCGATGGCTTCTGGACTGGAATACTCTTCCGGGGCATGGCTGATGCCGTCTTTGCTTGGAATAAAAATCATGCCCATGGGGGCAATTCGAGCCATTTCTTGTGCATCATGCCCAGCACCACTGGGGAGACTGAGTGTGGTCATTCCTAGTTTCTCTGCCTCTTGCTTGATGATTTTTCGAATTTCTGGGTCTGCTAGGGCAGGTTTGCTGGCCACTTCGATGTGTTGGATGGCGAGACTGCTGCCACTTTCCTGTGCAAGCTGCTTGGCAATTGCCTCCAATTCTGCATAGAGTTTCCAGATCTTTTCTGACGACAAATCCCGAATTTCCAAATTGAGCTTTACTTCCCCAGGAATCACATTGCCTGCTCCAGGAAAGGCCTGAATCTTGCCTACGGTACCCACTTGCCGCCCTTCGTCTCGGGTGATGACTTCATTCACGGCCAAGATAAATCGGGCTGCCGGCAATAGGGGATCTTTTCGTGCATCCATGGGGGTAGTCCCTGCATGGTTGGCCTTGCCTTTGAAGGTAAATTCCCACCATTCGATGGCGACGATGCCTTCTACTACACCAATATCCAATTTTTTGGTATCCAGGTTGCCTCCTTGCTCAATGTGAAGCTCCAAAAATGCAGCTATAGCTCCCTTAGCACGAGCTACACTGGAAATTTTACTCGGGTCTCCACCCAAGAGCCGAATGCCTTCTGCATGAGTCATGCCTGCGTTGCTCTTGGCTTGAAGTGCGGCTTCGCTTAAACCGCCCACGAGTGCACGGCTGCCGATGACTCCGCCTTCCTCATTGGTGAATACAATCACTTCCAAGGGGTGCTCTGTTTGGATGCCTGCTTCCTGTAATGTTCGGACCACCTCAATGGCACCAAGCACACCTACAGGACCATCGTAGTCACCTCCATTGGGAACTTCATCGATGTGCGAACCCATGCTGATGGGCTTTAGTGTAGGGTTTTTTCCTGCTTTTCGGCCGATGATATTCCCAGCATGATCCACAGAAACCTCTAGGCCTGCATCTGCAAGCAACTGCTTGATGAAGGGTCGAGCAGAAATGTCATGGGTGGAGTAGGCGATTCGGTCCGATCCGCCGTTTTGATTTTTGCCGTAGGTGGCAAGGGTGCTGAGTGATTTTTGCAACCGCTCGGAATTAATTTGTGGGGTTTGTGCCAAGGCAATACCAAGGCAAGCAAGCACTAGTGCGGGAATTAGCAGAAAATATTTCATTCAGGATAGGAGAGGTTCGAATCGGAATATGCAAAAAAAAGTCCTTCGCAGGGAAGGACTTGGTATTTTATTTTAGCCAGGCAAGACTGACTTCATCTGGGGCTTTGATTCGATCTGCGAGTCGCATGTAGCGATCTGCCAGGTTGGCAAGGTAGTCTTGGGCTTTTGCAGCTGCAGCATCCAACCCAGTTAGGGATTCAATTTTCCAGAAATCTACTAGGTGCTCGATGATCCGTGCATAATCCCAGCCGGTATAAACTCCTATTTTCTGGGTAATTTCTGAAAAGTCTTTGTAGATACTTGGTCGGCTACTTCCTTCGCCCATGAGCACAGCAGGCATGACGATGTTTTTCCGCATCATTTTTTCAAAAGCAGTAATTGCTCCACTTGGATCAATTTCGAAAATTTTGGACATAAAACTTTTGTAAGCCTTTTCGTGTCTTGCCTCGTCTCCAGCAATGGTCTTACAAATTTTTGACAGGACATGATCACCTGCCTTGTCTGCAAGTTTGCCGGTATTCACGTGTGAAATCTTAGTTGCGCGCTCCTGAAAAGAGGTGTAAATCATGGCCTGATAAGGGTCGGAGTCCGATTTAGGGTCAAAGCCATTGGTGATCAGTCGGTGAATGGTTTGCTCCACAGCGCGCATGTCTACTCGGCCAGTGAGGTACAAATACTTGTTGAGCAGGTCTCCATGGCGATTTTCTTCGGCAGTCCAAGCTTTGGACCAGCGTACCCAGCCGGATGGGGATAGCAAGCTTCGCTCTGGATTGATCCCCTCAAGCAAGTTGAAGTAGGTCTGGTAAGAAGGTAAGGCTTCCTCGGTGATTAGGTTACCAATCAAAGAAGTTAATACTGTGTCGGGAATGCCTGATGCACGTTCTTGCAAAAGTTTGACATCCTCCATCGCCTCTGGATTGGAAAAATCAGGTAAAAAATCAGAAGGCTGCCAGCAATCTTCCGGATCCACAAGGACGGTATCTACGGCATGGCCTACAAAGTCATCCAATTGGGTGATGACCTCCATATTTTTTTCCAGTTCGTAATTTATTTCTTTAGCGTTCATCTAATGGATGTTTTATTCTAGGTTGAAAGCGTCAATGCAGTGAAGGTAATTGAATAAATATCGAAAATTGGTATTTAAACCTGATTTCGGTCCAAGGATTCCACAAGCGGTTAAATAAAGGCTCGATTTCCTTTCGTAAATTCTTGTTTAGGAGGCAGGAAGCCCCCAAATCTGGATGCGTGCTTTTGAAAAAGAGCTCACTTAGATAAAGCTGAAAATGCATAGAAAAGTTCACTAATTTGTCAATTCCTTTCCGAACCGCTACGAATCGGGACTTTTGAAGAATGGATTTTTGATTCCTTTTTCAAAGGTCTTATCTTCCCCAATCTCAAATCCCATTTTGTATGCTACGCTATTTAATTTTTGGAATTACCCTACTATTAGGAAGTGCTAGTATGGCACAGCAAGCCTCAATTGACTACCGGAAACTTTCAGACGCCGATCGGCTTCAGGCGGCAAAAGAAATCGCCCAATCTACGATTGTGGTGGATGGACACGTGGACCTTCCTTACCGGATGAAGGTAGGAGGATTTACCCTTAAGCGGGAGGTTTTGGATGTGTCGGTTCGGACTCCAGATGGTAATTTCGATTACCCTCGCGCCAAAGAAGGGGGATTGGATGCGCCATTTATGTCCATCTATATTCCTGCTGCCAATCAGGCTATTCGTGGAGCTTCCAAGGCATTAGCGGATACCTTGATTGCAATGACCGAGCGTGTTGCAGCTACTTTTCCAGAAAAGTTTGCCATGGCCTACAGTCCCGCGGATGTTCGATCGAATTTCGCAAAAGGGCTTATTTCGCTACCCATGGGCATGGAAAATGGAGCAGGTATTGAGGACGACCTAGCCAATGTGGCCTATTTTCACCGCAGAGGGATTCGCTACATTACCCTCACCCATGGCAAGGACAACCTGATTGGTGATGCGAGTTACGACACCACAGCTACTTATGGTGGCCTGAGTGCATTTGGAGAAAAGGTGGTGGCAGAGATGAACCGTGTGGGAATAATGGTGGATCTAAGCCATGTTTCAGATAACACTTTTCGAGATGCGCTTGCGATCACCAAGGTGCCTGTGATTGCCTCGCATTCATCGGTGAGAAAGTTTACTCCAGGATTTGAACGCAACATGAGCGATGAATTGATCCAAGGGCTTGCAAAGAATGGAGGGGTGATGATGATCAACTTTGGAGGGGCTTTTCTGGATTCTGCTTACACGGCAGGCACTGCGCAAGTGCGCGAGCATCTGGTCAATTGGTTGGCTGAAAACAAGCTGTCTCGATCGGACCCTTGGGCACAGCAATACATTGAAGAATATACAGCTAAGTTTACTCCTTTTCCGACTGTTGCGCGAGTAGCAGACCATTTTGACCATGTGGTCCAATTGGTCGGCATTGATTACGTGGGCTTGGGATCAGATTACGATGGGGTGGGAGATTCCTTGCCCACGGGCTTGAAAGATGTTTCCATGTTTCCCAACCTATTCGCTGAACTCTTGCGAAGGGGATACAGTAAAGAAGACCTGGAGAAAATTTGCTACAAAAATGTTTTTAGAGTCTGGCAAGCTGTGGAAGACTTTGCCGCTGCGCAAAAGTAGGTTTGCTGTAGGAATGACTCCTTTTTTAACACGAAGGAGTTGGCCGTAATTTTTTGGAAGGGACCTTTTTAAGTGGTGGATCAACTTTGACTGTCTTTTGGATGGGTAGGCTAGGGATTTTCAGGCAGATAAAATCTAGAATTTCTGCCAAAAATTCATGATTTAAGTCAATTTTTATCTTTTTTAAGACAGAATGGCGTAAATTCTAGTTTGGTGGTCAATTTGTTGCTTCCCAGAAAGAAAAGCAGTTCAACCTACTACACCAGAAGATGAGCCATGGATTTTAAGCAGTTTACCATCAAATCCCAAGAGGCGATACAGAAAGCCGCCGAACTTGCTGCGGCTTCGGGGAGTCCTGCCGTGGAGACCTCCCACCTGCTGAAGGGTGTTTTTTCGGAGGATGCGCATATTTCCCAATTTCTATTGCAGCGCTTAGCTGTCAATGCCCAGTTGCTCGGTCAAAAGCTGGAGCAGGAGCTGCAAAAGCTGCCCAAGGTAAGCGGAGACAATAAGCAGCCCTACCTGTCCTCAGCGGCCAATCAGGCAATCAGTAAATCAAAGGAATACCTCAAAACTTTTGGGGATAGCTATGTAGCCCTAGAGCATTTGCTGCTGGGCTTGTTGGCTGGCAGTGATCCCATTGCCCAGCTATTAAAGAACCAAGGGATCGGCGAAAAAGCGCTGATCGAAGCCATACATGAACTTAGAAAAGGAAACAAGGTGACTGATCCAAACGCAGAAAGTACCTACAGGGCTTTGGAAAAATATTCCAAAAACTTAAATGAAATGGCCAAGAAGGGGAAGATAGACCCTGTCATTGGTCGTGATGAAGAAATTCGGCGCGTGCTGCAGATCCTTGCTCGACGTACCAAAAACAACCCCATCCTACTCGGTGAACCGGGTGTAGGGAAGACGGCCATTGTGGAAGGCTTGGCCCAGCGGATCGTATCTGGTGATGTACCGGAAAACTTAAAGTCCAAAACCTTAATCTCCCTAGACATGGGTCTGCTTGTAGCAGGCGCCAAGTACAAGGGGGAGTTTGAAGAGCGACTCAAGTCCGTAATCAAAGAGGTGACCGATGCCGAAGGAGAAATCATCCTCTTCATTGATGAGATCCACACGCTAATTGGTGCGGGAGGTGGAGGAGAGGGTGCCATGGATGCTGCCAATCTGCTCAAGCCAGCACTTGCCCGTGGGGAGCTTCATGCCATCGGGGCCACTACGCTCAAAGAATACCAGAAGTACATTGAAAAAGACAAGGCCTTGGAGCGACGGTTCCAGGCGGTGATGGTGGATGAACCCGATGCGGCAGATGCGATTTCCATCTTGAGAGGGATAAAGGACAAGTACGAGCTCCACCATGGGGTACGGATCAAAGACGATGCGGTGATAGCAGCGGTGGAACTTTCGCAGCGCTATATTTCGGATCGCTTCTTGCCTGACAAGGCCATTGACTTGATGGATGAGGCGGCGGCCAAGCTGCGCATGGAAATTGACTCTCTTCCGCAGGAATTGGATGAGCTCAATCGTCGGATCATGCAGCTCGAGATTGAGCGTGAGGCGATTCGTCGTGAAAATAACAAGGATAAGGAAGTGGTCTTGAGTAAAGAGATTGCCGAACTTGGAGAGAAGCGACAGTCTGTAAAAGCGAAGTGGGAGAGTGAAAAAGCAGTTATACTAGGCATACGGCACGAGAAAGAGGCCATCGAAAAGTTAAAAGTCGAAGCCGAACAAGCGGAACGCGCGGGAGATTTTGGCAAGGTAGCCGAGATCCGGTACGGGAAAATTGTGGAGGCGGAGAAATCGCTGGAAGGCTTCAAAACTCAGTTGGCCGAGATGCAGGCGGGCTCCCCGCTACTCAAAGAGGAGGTAGACCAAGAAGACATCGCTGCGGTGGTATCCAAGTGGACGGGTATCCCTTTGAGCAAAATGATTCAGTCGGAACGGGAGAAATTGCTCCACTTGGAAGACGAGTTGGGTCGGCGTGTAGCCGGACAGCAGGAAGCGATTGTAGCACTTTCCGATGCGGTACGCAGAAGTAGGGCAGGATTGCAGGATCCACGGAGACCTATTGGAAGCTTTATTTTCATGGGAACTACCGGGGTAGGTAAGACCGAACTCGCTAAAGCCCTTGCAGAGTACCTATTCAATGATGAGAATGCCATGGTTCGGATCGATATGTCGGAGTACCAAGAACGACATGCTGTAAGTAGGCTGGTAGGAGCTCCTCCAGGCTATGTGGGCTACGAGGAAGGTGGGCAACTGACCGAAGCCGTTCGTAGAAAACCTTATTCTGTAATCCTTTTGGATGAAATCGAAAAGGCGCATCCAGATGTGTTCAATATTTTGCTTCAGGTGCTCGACGATGGTCGCCTCACTGACAACAAGGGGCGGCTGGCCAACTTTAAGAATACGATCATCATTTTGACGACCAACATTGGTTCGCACCTGATTCAGGAGCGCTTTGCAGAAATGGAAGATTGGAACAAGGAGGAAATACTTGAAAAGACCAAAGCAGAAGTTTTTGATTTGCTCAAGAAGACTGTTCGGCCTGAGTTTCTCAACCGTATTGACGAAACAATCCTCTTTGAACCGCTCAACAAGCAGGTGATCCGCAAGATTGTAGATATCCAGTGGAGGGAGATTCAAAAGCGTTTGTCTGAATCAAATATTGAGATTGAAGCCACGAAAGAGGTGCTCGATTACTTGGGAGAGGTGGGTTTTGATGCCAATTTTGGTGCAAGGCCACTCAAGCGCACCATGCAGCGATTGATTTTGAACGAGCTTTCCAAGCAGATCCTGTCTGGCTACATCAAAAATGATGCTGCGGTACTCGTCGATTTGGATGCAGACAAACAGGTGTATTTCAAGAACCTAGGCACTGAAGTAGCCTTGTCTTAAATTCTAAATGGGTAAAAAAATGAGGCTCCACACTTTTTGTGGGGCCTCATTTTTTCGTTTTTTCCATACGATTCGATACCTATTCTGCGCGGTTCCATCCAAGGTAAGGGAATTGCTTTGGCTTTATTTGGGAAAGATTTGTCTTGTGACTGACGGTATTTAGCTAAATTCCGTCAGTTATATCTTTTTTAAACTCTATTCTCTTAGTTCTGTTTCTACTAAAAATCTTCACCCATGCTCTTCAATTCTTCAGACGCACCAAGCCAAATCTGGCAGAATGTGCTGCACGAGCTACATCGTGGGGCATTGGATCCCAAGCACCCGTTTCGCTTCTTGACTTTGGCCACTAGTGGTGCCCAATTCCCCCAGGTTCGGACGGTGGTGCTGCGGCATATGAGTCCGGCGATGGAATTTCTGGTGTATACGGATGTTCGAACTGCGAAAGTGCGGGACTTGTTGGAGACTCCGAGGGTCAGTTTGCTTTTTTACCATCCCAAAAAGCAGGTACAAGTTCGTGTCAAGGCCATCGCTACCCTACATGTGGAAGACGCACTTGCACAGGAACATTGGAAGCGCGTACCAGAGAAACGACAATCGGAATATAAAAGTGGACTTGTGCCGGGCACGAGGATTGAAACTCCGGACCTGGGCTGGGAGACCCAGTCCGAAAGCACGCATTTTTCGGTTTTGAAATTCAGTCCCTTGTCGATAGAAGTCCTTCAATTGGCTCGGGAAGGGCATTTGCGTATGCAGTTTGAGTTGGCTGCAGGTTGGCAGGGTACCTGGTTGGTACCTTAAGGCAAAAAAAAGTCCCGAGCAATTCGGGACTTTGTTGGTAGTTAAACCTTCATGATGTCTACTTCTTTTTTCGCGAGTAGCTCGTCGATTTTTGCTGAGTAGCTGTCGGTAAACTTTTGAACTTGTTCCTCCGCTCTTTTGACTGCATCTTCAGAAGCTCCTTCTTTCTGCAGTTTGCGTAAGGATTCATTCGTGTCTTTTCTTACGGAACGAATGGATATTTTTCCGGTTTCACACTCTGACTTGGCATTTTTCACCAGGTTAATTCTTCGCTCTTCGGTAAGGGCAGGAATAGTCAAAATAATGATTTCTCCGTTGTTTTGCGGAGCAAGTCCAAGGTCCGAGTTGATGATGGCCTTTTCAATTTCAGAGATCAGGTTCCGCTCAAATGGTTTGATGGCAAGCGTCCGTGCATCGGGGGTGGTGACAGAGGACACTTGAGAAAGGGGAGTGGGAGAGCCGTAATACATCACAAATACCCCATCCAACAGGTTAGGCATGGCTTTACCCGCCCGTATCTTCACTAATTCTGCAGCAGTATGGTCCACTGCTTTTTGCATCAATTCCTTGGCTTCGTCCAAATACAATTCGATTTCTTCCATGAGTCGGGTTCAGTTTATACAGTAATCAGTGTTCCTATTTGTTCTCCCTGTGCTAGTTTGGCTAAGTTCTCAGACTTATTCATGTCAAACACGATGATGGGGAGGTTGTTTTCTTGGCAAAGTGTAAACGCAGTCATGTCCATGACGTTGAGGTTTTTTTCGTACACTTCCGTGAAGGTGATGTTTTGGTATTTGGTGGCGGTGGGATCCTTTTCTGGATCGGCGGTATAAACTCCATCCACGCGTGTGCCTTTCAGTACCACCTCGGACTCAATTTCTATGGCTCTTAGTGCAGCGGTAGAGTCCGTGGTGAAATAAGGGTTGCCGATCCCCGCACCGAAAATTACAATTCTACCTTTTTCAAGGTGACGAATTGCTCTTCGACGGATAAATGGTTCACAAACACTTTCAATTTTGATTCCAGACATCAGTCGGGTAAAGAGCCCGATCTGTTCCAAAGCACTTTGAAGCGCCATGGCATTGATAAGCGTGGCGAGCATGCCCATGTAGTCACCTTGCACCCGATCGATACCGGACTTTTCTGCTTGTACGCCTCTAAAAATATTTCCTCCTCCGATGACGATGGCGATTTCCACGCCCATGTCTTTTACTTTTTTAATCTCTTCCGCGTATTGCTGCAAGATTGCGGGATCAATGCCGTATTTTTTTTCGCCCATTAGAGATTCTCCACTGAGCTTGAGCAGGATGCGTTTGTATTTCA
>JBIIGH010000093.1:0-9008 GCA_044236565.1 Algoriphagus sp.
CAATCAGGTAGCCAATCCCTACCGCTATCACCACTCCAGATTGCTGGGGAAGGCGCATCATGAGGTTTGGCGCAAAGAAAGTGCCGATCAGTGAGATCAATTGCATGTAGAAGAGCGCCATTCCAGCGTTTACTGGAGTCATACCACGGGCAATCAAGAGGTCGGGTAGCCAGGTGATCATCGTAAAGTACATCACGGATTGAGCCCCCATAAATCCGGTTACCTGCCAAGCAAGTGTGGATTTCCAGACATTTTTTCCTTCCAGCACCTCGGCATTGCCCTTGGACTTGGGAGGAGGTAGCTGCGGGATCCAGGCGATGAGAGCAAGAACCATCACCCCCACCCAAGAAAGCAGAGCCCCTCTCCATCCCCATCCAAGCCCTTCCGCTAGGGGCACACTAATACCCGAAGCGATGGCAGCAAATAAGGACATGCCCGTCGAAAGCAAGGCGGTCATCAAACCAATTTTCTCTGGAATTCGAGCCTTAAAAAAGGGAATCATCAGCACATTGGCAGTCACAATCCCAATTCCCGTCAAGGCTGTGCCCAAGTAAAGTAAGGCAATTCCTCCTTGCACCCGAATGACCACGCCGATGGCAAGCAGGAGTATTCCTAGAAATATCGCTTTTCCTAGGCCCAACTTCTTCCCAATGCTAGGAGCAAACAAGGAAAAAATCGCAAAGGTAATGAGGCTGAGGGTAGTCAAAAATCCCGCTTCTCCATTGGATATGCCCAGATCCTCCCGAATGAAAGGAATGAGTGGTCCTACTGAAGCAATGGACGTGCGGAGGTTGATCGAAATCAAAATCACGCCGAGGATAAGGAGGACTTGGGAGGAGGATTTGGACAAAGTGAAATGTGAAATACGAGATACGAAGTACGGAATTTAAAACTAATGTCGAATATCGAACGCCCAATTCTGAATGTCGAAGTGGGGAAAACTAGTCTTCAAGGTCACCAGGCTTTTTAGCCTAGCAGCCCGTATCTCGTTTCTTGGCTCTCGACTCTTGCTTCTAGCTACTTGGCACTTTTCCCTATGCTCTCGACACAATTAGGTCTTCCACACACCTTACCCAGGTATCGTTGGAGTTGAGGCTGGGAACCAAATCCCAGTGCTCGCCGCCCAGTTCCTCAAACTGCTCCTTGTATTCTTCGCCTACTTCCACGGTGGTTTCCAAGCAGTCCGCCACAAAAGCGGGGGAGAAAACGAGTACTTTTTTTACTCCTTCTTTGGCCAGTTCCTTGATGGTATCCTCGGTATACGGCTTGATCCAGGGATCTTTACCCAACCTGGATTGGAAGCAGGTCATCACCTTGTCTTCAGGGAGTCCCAATTTTTCAGCCACTAGTCGAGTGGTCTGGAAGCATTGGGCGCGGTAGCAAAACTGATTTTTCAACCCATAGGCAGCGCAGCAAGTACCCAGTTTGCAGTGTCCTTCCACACTTCCCTTTCGGATTTGCCGCTCAGGAAGGCCATGGTAAGAGAAGAGAAACTTGTCGTAGTCATGCTTCGCCATCGCTTCTCGCCCTAGTTCGGCCCAAGCCTCTAGAAATAGGGGGTGGTCTACGTAATTGCTCACGAAGGTCATCTCGGGGATGATCTGCCAGGTGCGCGTGAGTTCCATCACCCGATCGATCACCGAGCCGTTGGTGGCAGATGCATACTGTGGAAATAAGGGGAGGACGATGATTTTCTTTACATTGGCCTTATTCAACTCAGCCAAGGCCTTTTCAATACTGGGGTTTTGGTAGCGCATGGCCATGGCCACGAGGTATTTTTTAGGATCTAACTTCTGAACGAGCTTGTCCTTTAAGTCTTGGGTATGAAAAAGTAGGGGAGAGCCGCGGTCGGTCCAGAGCTTGCGGTATTCACCTGCAGATTTGGGTGCCCGGAAGGGTGCAATAATCAGGTTGACCAGCATCCATCTGGGAATAAAGGGAAAGTCAATTACCCGACCATCCATTAAAAACTCCCGGAGGTACTTGCGCACATCCCCTGTTTTGGTGCTGTCGGGAGTTCCCAAATTGACCAGTAGGACCCCTATTTTTGCGTGACTTGTAGACATGAACTTGAGCTATTTCCAATGAAAAGCCCAAAAATAGTCCCTTTGTTTAACTTTCAGTAGGAAGATTTCGGATAAAAATTCTTTTCCATTGAGATTCGTTCCTGCGCTCTAGAAAAAGAGGGATCTTATTCCAATCCCTCTTTTCGCTTGTTCATGGCCCATCGCATCAAAGGCCCCGAAGTCATGGAGGTCACCAAGGCCATGACTACCAAGGCTACGAAAAGTTTCTCGGTAATGAGTCCATTTTCTAAGGCGATCAAGCCCAAAATGATCTCCATCGCTCCTCGGGCATTCATCCCAAAACCGATGGCCAAGGCTTCGTATTTATCCAGTTTGCCTTGAAGGGCGCCAAAGCCACAGCCGATTACCTTGCCCGCATAGGCCACCAAAATCACGACCAGCACTAGCCAAGGATCAAAATTGGCAATGAAGTTTACCTTCAATCCAATGGCCACAAAAAACACGGGGGCAAAGATATTATTCACAAACTGGTGGATAATTTCCTTCGCCCGTTCGGTCATGTGCTCCGAATCGCCGATGGCAATGCCGATGATAAAAGCGCCAAAAATGGCATGTAAACCGATGAATTCAGTAAATGCTGCAGCAAAAAAGCAAGCCGCTAGTGAAAGGGAAATAATTCCACCGGGCCAAGCCAATCGCTTGTTGATCCAAGGAAGCACCCGGTTGATCAGGGACTTGCCCACCGTCACCATGAATGCAGTAAATCCAACGGTAAGTAGGATGGTATAACCAATACCGATTCCCCCGGCTTCCTTACCCATAAAACTCAAAATAACCGAGAAGATCATCCAGCCAATGATATCGTCCACCATGGCTGCAGAGACAATCATCATCCCCATTCTACTCTTAAATAGATTCAAATCCATCAAGGTTCGCACGATGACAGGCAAGGCACTAATCGCCATGGCTGTACCCATAAATAGGGAAAAAAGGAGCTTGTCTCCTTCGGAAAAACCAAAAAATTCGGCAAAGAAAAAGGGCGCTGTAAAGCCAAAAGCAAAGGGAATGACTAGCCCATAGAAACTGATGTTGAGCGCTTTTTTCCCTTGAGAAAAAACCAATTTTAAGTCGACTTCAAGGCCCGCAATAAATAGGAGCAAGACCACTGCCACTTGAGAGTATCCTGCCAAAGCAATATTGCTCATGGGGTAGGATCGAAATAGAAATTCAAAGCCTTCCGGAAAAAAAGTCCCCAGAATGGTGGGACCTATTAAAATTCCAGCCAGAATTTCTCCTACGACGGCGGGCTGATTGAATTTTCTAGCGATTTCGGCAAATACTCGTGCCAAAACGAGCATGGTAGCAAGTTGAAGTAGTAACATGACTACCTCATTGTGGGTCAGTTTTTCCATCGCTTGCTTATTTGACGATTAATAAATTACAAGGAAGCTCAATCAACACGTCCTCGATGTCGTGAGGGAAGATCCGATCGATAAACGAAAATCCTTGGTCTACACCCATAATCAAAAGGTCGGACTCAATGGATTCGCAAAAACGGACCAATTCAACAGCCCATTTTCCAGCGGTCACCTTGATGTTAACTTTGAGGTCGGTAGGTTCTAAGCCATCCAAGATTCCTTGCACATAGTTGATCTCTTCCTGCACCAATTTCCTGCGGGTGTTTGCTACTTCGGTTTCTGTACCTTCTGCTGCCGTGGCCATCTGAAACCCGTACATCTTGATTTCATTGAGAATATGCACTTGGGTGGACTTTTCAGCTTGGCAAAATTTTAAACCTCGGGCAATGACTCTAGGGGTGATTTCTAGTTCGGTTCCGTTGATGACTACCTTGGAAAAATGGGTGGTTTCTAGTTTGGGTTCAATTAGGGTCAACACGGAGCAGGTCGCTTTGCGAATTACTTTGCGGGCAACCGAACCTACGTAATACGTGAGCAGCCCTTCTTTCTTTAAGGCTCCCAGAACCAGCAAGTCTACTTTTTCTTCCTCGCAGGTTTTTAAGATAGTTTTTGCAGGCTTGCCTTCCTTCCAAATTGTCTTGATACGCTGCAAATCTCCGCAATGCCGGGCCAGAATTTCATCCAGCTGTGCCTCCAATTCGGGGGTTTTGGTACCCACATGTATTAAAACCAACTCCCCTTCAAAAATTTGGATCAATTTTCTGGCTTCAGCAATCAAGGCCTCCATTCGAGGAGAAAAAGCAATGGCGAGGGCAAGTTTTTTATACATGGCAAATACATTAATCCTTGAAATACGACATTTTTTACGAGTCAACCAAGGAGGGTAAGTACTGCACCACTTATCCCTACCCATTTCCGCCTGCCTTCATTTTTGAATTTCCGAAAAACTGTCTGCCACAAGTCGCATTTTTTTGCTAAACTGCCAATCATTTTTCAATTAAATGTCCTTTTTAGGTTCTTGAAAACACTACCCTTATGAGAAAATACATGCTACTTGTACTGGGGTTGGCCACAGCGATTTGCGGCAATGCACTTGCCCAAAGCGACTATCCTACCCTCAGTCAGACCGCAGAGCGGTTACAAAAACTCAGTTCCAACCCAGCTGTAGAACTGAAAACCCTCACCAAAACCGCTGGTGGCAAGGAAATATATGCCGTGAAAATCGGTACTGGAAACAAAGACCAGAAGCCCGCAATCGCAGTAGTCGGCGGCGTGGAAGGATTTCATGTGCTAAGCGTAGAGCTGGCACTACAGTTTGCAGAAAAGCTAGTCACTGAACATGCGGCTGCCTTGGAAGCGACGACCTTCTATATTTTTCCTAATATGTCACCAGATGCCTATGCGCAGTACCACGATGCCTTGAAGTACGAGCGTCGAGGAAATGCGGTCGCCATCGACCACGACCGTGACGGAGTAGCCGGAGACAACGGGTACCGCGACCTAAATGGCGATGGACTCATCACTTGGATGCGTATCACAGACCCAATGGGCGATTGGACTACTTCCAAGGAAGATCCTCGCGTCCTAGTTAAGGCAGATAGAGCAAAAGGTGAAGCAGGCAAATACCGAGTAGTGAAAGAAAGTGTGGACAGCGACAAGGATGGCAAATTTGCAGAAGACTTGACCGAAGGCATTGCCTTCAACAAGTCCCTCACCTACAAATTCCCAGTGTTTGAGCCTCTTGCAGGCGATATCGCCGTATCTCAATTGGAAAGTAGAGCCCTTTTGGATTACTTATTTGAGCAGTGGAACATCTTTGCCTTTGTGACCTTTTCTCCAGCCAACAACCTGAGCAGCCCACTGAAGTACTCGGCTGGCGATGCCCGGAAGCGCGTAGTGACTTCTATTTTGGAAAAAGATCAGGCTACAAATGCTATGGTGGCTGACCTTTACACCAAAACGGTACCTGCCAAAGCTTTCCAGCAGACCAACCAAGGTACCGACGGCGATTTTTTCCAGTGGGCCTATTTCCACTTTGCACGCTACAGCTTTTCCACACCAGGGTATTGGACTCCTGAGTACAAGGGCAAAACCAATGCAGAAGCGACCTTCTTAGCCTGGTCGGATTCCTTGAAGCAGGATAATTTTGTGCCGTGGACCGCAGTTAAGCACCCAGATTTCCCCAACCAACAAGTGGAAGTAGGAGGCATCAAGCCGTTCAAAATGGTCAACCCTCCTTTTGAGAAAGTGGGTGAAATCGCCAAGCAGCATACGGATTTTATCCTCAAAATCGCTGCCATGCAACCTAAGTTGGAGCTGCACAGCCTCAAAACAGAAGCGCTAGGCAATGGCCTTACCCGCATCACGGTAGACTTATTCAATAACTCCCCCTTACCTACTCATTCAGAAATGGGCACCCGCTCACGCTGGCTGAGAAAGCTTCGGGTAGACATTGATGTGCCTGCAGATCAACTGATCTCTGGGGATAAGGTGAAGCTAGTGGATTCGCTAGGTGCATTTGAGAAAACTACCTTTAGCTGGATCGTGCGTAGCAAGGGTCCGGTGCAATTGAAAGCAGGTGCTCCGCATGCAGGTTTTGTTACCCAAACTGTAAAATTCTAAGCCATGAAGATCATGAATATCAAACATACCGTAACTGCATTGGCTTTGGGAGCTTTATCGCTAAGTTCCTTTGAAGCAAGTGCGCAACAGGAAAACTACTTTCGGGCCATCGGCACGCCGCATGCTCCAAAAGTTGAAATCGCTTGGAACCGCTATTACAGCGCCGAAGGGCTTTGGGATTTGATGAAGAAAATCGCAGTAGCGCATCCCAAGATTGCCAAAATTGAATCCATTGGAAAGTCGGTGGAGGGGAGAGATATCTTGACCTTGACGATTACTGATTTTTCTACCGGCAAGGATACCGACAAACCGGCCATGTGGATTGATGGAAACATCCACTCCAATGAGGTGCAGGGCGGGGAATTTTCGCTCTATGTGGCTTGGTACTTGACCGAGATGCATGGGGACAATGAATTTGTGAAGCAGCTGCTCAAGGACAAGACCTTTTACATCACCCCGACCATCAATCCGGATGCTCGAAATAACTTCTTCAAGGAGCCCAATACCGCTAGTTCGCCCCGCTCAGGAATGCTTGTGCTGGACAACGATGGAGATGGCAAAAATGGAGAGGACCGAATGGATGACTTGGACGGCGATGGTCACATCACTATGATGATTCGCAAGTCTCCAACAGGTAGATTTATCAAAGATCCTTTGGATCCACGAAGACTCATCCAAGTAGGTCCTGACCAAGTTGGGGAGTACGAAATGCTCGGTCAAGAAGGTGTCGACAACGATGGAGATGGTGAAGTCAACGAAGATGGAATTGGCTACTACGATCCGAACCGCGATTGGGGTTGGAATTGGCAGCCCGATTACATCCAACGTGGTGCGATGCGCTATCCATTTACCTTGCCAGAAAATCGTGCGGTGATGGAGTTTGTTTGGAAGCACTCCAACATTGCTGGAGCCCAGAGTTTCCACAACTCAGGAGGGATGATCCTTCGAGGCCCGGGAGCTGAGGAAGATCTCAATACCTACAACCGAGAGGATATTCGTATCTACGATGCCATTGGTAAGAAAGGGGAAGAAATGATTCCGGGCTACCGTTACCTGACCGTGTACAAGGATTTGTACTCCGTGTTTGGTGGGGAACTGGATTGGTTCTATGGCAACCGTGGAATCTTCACTTACACCAATGAGCTGATGGTTTCTTACCTCTATTTCAACAAAGAAGCAGGGCGTGGCAATCAAGAGGAGCAACTCAAAGTAGACCAGTTGTTGACCTTTGGTGATGCCTTTGTCAACTACAAAGAATACAAGCATCCGCAGTTTGGGATGGTAGAAATTGGAGGCTTCAAAAAGACCTTTGGACGTGCCCATCCAGGATTTCTCTTGGAGCAGGATGCCCATCGAAATGCCGCTTTCACCATTTACCATGCCTACCATACGCCCAAGCTTTCCATCACCGAGGTGAAGGAAGAAGAGTTGGGAGGAGGCTTGAAAGCCATCACGGCTACGATCTTCAACGAGCGCATGATGCCAACTCATGCCAGCCAAGATTTGAAGTACCGCATCGAGCGTCCCGATTACGTGACGCTTACCGGGGCGAAGGTCGTAGCAGGCTTTGTGGTGGAAGATGCCGACATGAAGAAGTACAAGGAGCAGGTCAATTCACCAGAAAAAATGGCCGTTGCCAATATCCCAGGGATGGGCGCGGTACAAGTTCGCTGGATTGTTTCTTCAGGATCTTCATACAGCGTGACGGTTGATTCCGCCAAGGGTGGAAAGGCCAGCTGGAAAAAATAATTCCTTTTGATCAGATTCAGATCCCCATTTCCTAACGGAGATGGGGATTTTTTTTAATTTCGGGGATGAACACTTCCCCTTGGATGCACCGCTTTGTCCTGCTCAGTTTTCTTTTTCTATCCCTGCCCTTCCTGGGACATGGACAAGGGCAGCCCACGGTGTTGATTGCCTATTACAGTCAATCCGGAAACACCAAAACAATGGCTCTTGCAGTGGAGGAGGGTGCAAAATCAGTAGCGGGTGTGCGGGTACTTATGCTTCCAATAGATCAAGTGAGCTCTAAAGAGGTGCTTGAGGCGGATGCAATTGTGGTCGGCTCGCCGGTATACAATGCCAACGTGGCCCCTGAGGTGCAGCGCTTCATCAATAGCTGGCCCTTTGAAGGGCGTCCACTAAAAAACAAGTTGGGAGCAGCCTTTGTGACGGGAGGAGGGATGTCGATTGGGGAGGAATTGGTACAGCTGAATCTGTTGCATTCCATGCTGATTCATGGGATGCTAGTCCTAGGTGGAGAAGAGACGGAAGCGGCCTTTGGTGCTTCAGCGATCACGGGGGAAGCTCCATTTCAAACTGGAAAGGTGGAGGAGCAATTTTTGGTTAAGGGGAGGGGGCTTGGGAAGCGGGTAGCAGAAATGGCAATATTCCTTAAAAAATAGGGAGCTATACCTAGCCTTTCGTTTTTGGTAAAAGACGTAATTCACTTCCCCAACAAATCTCAATTCTTCTTGTTCTTAGAGTGAGAAAAGAGAATTCTGTTGGTAATCTACCTTGGTTTGGAGGTAGGCCAAACGTAAATCGAATTTTAAATTTGTTGAAAAATAGTATGCATGCAGACTATTTTATATTTTGGTCTTCGAATTAAAAAAAAGCGGTAAGATGCGCAGCAAGGCAGGGAATTTAGGGCAAAAAAAAACCCGATCTGAGAAGACCGGGTTTGTGGTGATAAGTGGACTCGAACCACCGACTCACGGATTTTCAGTCCGATGCTCTACCAACTGAGCTATATCACCATCCTTTTAAGTGTTGCAAATGTAGAAAAATGAGTATTCTCTACAAATCCTTTTCAGAAAAAATAGACCCAAATTTTATAAAAACTAGTTAATCCGATCAATATGAGCATTTTACCACAACTTGCATTTGTCCTTATTTTGGGTGTTGCGGGCTTTATCTTGAGTAAAAGGATCCAATTTCT